>CATIYX010000268.1 GCA_949739095.1 uncultured Clostridia bacterium
AAGTTGCGGTAGCGGCAGGTATTTTAAACCGTGTGAAACATCCATCTTTTCCAAACACACTGGCGGGCGTTATCTATCAGCCAGGCGCATTTACTGCTGTATCGGATGGACAAATCAACGTCCCGATTGCTACGGATTCCACTGTTTATCAGGCGTGTGAGGACGCTATGAACGGCTGGGACCCGTCAGGTGGCGCGATTTATTACTATAATCCGGAAAAGACAACGAATAAATGGATATATTCCAGAGAAGTAATTTGTCGAATCGGGAAACATGTATTTGCGGAATAGATGATAGAAAGGGGAAAAAACGATGGAATATGCAAGAAGGCACACAATTGATAAAATGACAGCGTGGATTGTGACACTGTCGGTAATAGCAGTGCTGGCAATTGCTGGTGCAGTTTATAAAACAATGGAATCGAGAAAATATCAAATGGCAATGGAAAGCCAGTATGCGCGCGCATTCCACCAAATTAATGATGATGTGCGTGACATTGAAATTGCGCTGGAAAAAGGTATGCTGGTGACAAATCCGCGTCAAGCGGTGACGCTGGCAAATGAAATTAATGCCAAAGCGGAATCTGCTAAAGCATGTCTGGGACAATTACCGCTGTCTGACGTACAACTGGAAAATACCAGCCGGTTTTTAAGTCAGGTGGGAGACTATACCTATACGCTGTCGCTGAAAGCGTTCAGCGACCAGCCTGTGACAAATGAAGAATATCAAGTGTTGCGGCAGCTTAAAAACTATAGTCAGGAACTTGTCAGCAGTCTGGGCAGTATGCAGGACCAATTATATCAGGGAACCATGACGCTTTCACGTCTGAATAATATGGTCAGCGCCGGAGACAGTGACATGCCTGCTGCAATGGGAGAAATGGAAAAAGAGTTTGTAGACTATCCGGCACTGGTCTATGACGGACCGTTCTCCTCCCACGTGCAGAGCAGAACGCCAATCATGACGCAAAATCAGCCTGAGCTTTCGGTAGAGGATGCGAAAGCGCGTGTGAAAGAATTTTTGGGTGACCGCGCAGGTGTGGTAGAAATTTCTTCTGAAAAGGCGGGCAACATGCCAACCTATTCCTTCGTTGCCTATCCCGACCCGACAGACCGCGGACGCGCTATCAATATCGATGTGACAAAAGCGGGCGGATATGTGGCTTGGATGCTGGACAGCCGTCCGGTGACGGAACAAAAGCTTTCCATGCAGGAAGCAAAACAGATGGGACGCGCGTTTTTGAGCGTGAAAGGATATCATAATTTAAAAGACAGCTATTATGAGGTGCTGGACAATGTCGCAACCATCAACTATGCTACAGAACAAAACGGTTATATCGTTTATCCGGATTTGATTAAGGTAAAAGTGGCGATGGATACCGGCGAGGTGCTGGGAGTAGAGACCACCGGATATATTATGAACCATAAATCGCGTACCATGCAGGAAGTAAAGATTTCAGAAGAAGAAGCCCGCAGTAAGGTGAGTCCAGCTTTGCAGGTGGAATCGGTGTCGCTGGCAGTGATTCCGACAGAGGGCGGTAGTGAAATCGAATGCTATGAAATGCGCGGCAAAGCAGATGAACGCAATTTTCTGGTTTATATCAATACACAGACGGGTTTAGAAGAAAAAATTCTGCTTTTGCTGGAAAGTGAATCTGGCGTACTCAGTATGTAATAAAAGCGGATAGAGATAAAGAAGGTGAGAACAGGCACGCATGACCGTGTCTGTTCTCACCTTCTGTTATATACAGGAAGCCATTTAAGCGAAGAAAAATCCTGCTGTCATATCCAAATAATTTCCACCGGAATAGTTACTATAGCGCTCGTTTACTTTTTCCTTAAATTCGTCCGCGTTGCTGCACGTCGCCGCAATTTCTTTCAAACTTTCGAGATAAGCGATTTTCGTTTCTGCATCTTTTAAATCCTCAGGCGT
Source organism: uncultured Clostridia bacterium (assembly GCA_949739095.1). Taxonomy (GTDB): domain Bacteria; phylum Bacillota; class Clostridia; order RUG12999; family RUG12999; genus JAAWTG01. The sequence continues at coordinate 1,933 of CATIYX010000268.1, forward strand.
ATAGTGAGACGTCAAAATCAAATCGAACCCTTTTGCAACATAGTCTTTTAACTGTGCAATCATCGCGTCTGCATGACTTGCGCCGGCAACAATGGAATGGCAGTCATGACCAAGCATGTGTGTATATACAGCGTTGATTTCGGGAATTGCAATATCAAACGCTTCGGCAGTCGGTGTGATGATAAATTCAATGCCGCCAATGACGTTTTTGCCGCCGCTGATGATATGGGTGATTGAATGGATTGCGTTATCAAATGTTTCGCCAAATGCTGTAGTGAAATTATCAATCAAGGCTTTGCCGCCGCCGCTTTCTGTATAGTCTTTTGCATTTTGCGTTGCGTATTTCGGAACATTTTTGCAGCAATTTGCACCTGCGCCGTGATAGGCGATGAGCATACCTGCTATTTTAATCTGCAAGCTGTCAAGATAGGCTTCCAGCTCTTTGTTGTTGTCAAAGAAGCACGGTGATTCAATGAGAACCGCTTTATCGTCTTTTTGGATAATGAAAACTTCATCGTTTATCAAATCATTTGTCTTGTAGGCGTGAAGCTTCATATTGCCAAAATCGTATATATGCATCTCACCTTTTGCAAAAGTAATCGTCTTATATGTATTTTTGTTCATAATAAAACCCTCCGTAACAGATGTGATATTTGCCGGTATTCGATGCCGTCCGCTCATCTCCTTACCTTGTGACTACAGTATAGCACCGACTAAAACTGCTGTAAAGTACGCACTTTTTTGTATCATAGTTACCTGCCGGTGACTTTTAGGTAGTTTCCAAATGGTAACAATTGCACAGTCATGCGGATTGTTTGGAGATTAGAAATTTTCGAAATTTTTTTGTATAATAAAGACATAGAAACTTTATGTGGCAAAATACAGGAGTTACGGTTTTTAACTCCTCGCAGGGGGATTCAGGGTGGGGTAGAAACTCCGAAGTGTTTTTGATGGTTTTTGTCGTCTAAAAGTACATTTACGCTTTCAGATAAGCAATTTTGACAGCACAGCACAGATGTCAGCATTAATACAGATTGCTTGCCGTTCTATTTCGTGAGGGCAAATTGCCATGTCTAAATTGATACAAGCATATGTGGCATCTCGGTTTTGTGCCGTCATTTGCCAAAACGGATATTTGATGATGGCAGGTGTGTTCGCACCAACTCCTAACTCAAGAAAAAGAATTGAGGAAGCATTATGCTGACACAGAAAGTCCTTATACCGCTGTGCCGCTATATACCAGCCCTTGTCCTGAATAAAGCTATCATCGCAGCGCAAATTCATCGTCATAGGTGCACCGCATATGGAGCATTTCGGAATAAGATCGGTCGGCACTTTCATATTCTTTTGCTGCGACACCATTTTGCGTATAGTGTCCTCATTGTCATAGGTTTTAGTGTGACATGCCTTGGAACATTGCCATAATCCATAATCGCCTTGTGTATAAAACAGCCGTTTTTTGTCAAAGCCTGCAAGCTGAAATTGATGGTCAACATTGGTTGTTAATACAAAATAGTCCTTGTTTTGGACCAGTGCCAGCAAATCAAAATATGGTTTACCGACGGCGACCTCATACCGGTTTATTAAAATATGCCTTGACCACCATGCCCAATATTCTTCTAAGGTGTCAAACGGATAAAATCCGCCTGCATACATATCGTTGATACCATATTTTTCTTTGAAGTCGGAAAAGAATCTGTCAAAACGCGTGCCGCTATACGTCAGTCCTGCTGCTGTGGAAAGTCCGGCACCTGCGCCGATGAGAATGCTATCTGCTGTTTCAATTGCCTGCTTTAACCAATGGATATTATCGGAGCAGATTTGCATAGATTTTTTGGTCTCTGTTTTGAAAAACATTAAAAATCACCCTCTCAATTGTCGAATGGTTTAAATATTTCGTCACAGTATCCACTGCAATTTTTGCTGCTTGTTCATTTGGAAAATGAAATTCGCCGGTGGAAATACAGCAAAATGCGATTGATTTTATGTTATATTCCTCCGCTTTTTTCAGACATTCCACATAGCAGGATTTCAGCAGAGTGCAGTCCTCTTCTGTTAGCGCGCCTTGTACGATAGGACCTACCGTATGAATGATGTAACTACATGGCAGGTTATATGCTTCCGTAATTTTTGCCTTCCCGGGCGATTCCGGGCGCCCTTGCTGGCGCATTATTTTTTTACAAGCCGTTCGGAGCTGAACGCCTGCATAGGTGTGGATGGCATTGTCAATGCAACCGTGGCAGGGGACAAAACAGCCAAGCAGTGCGCTGTTTGCAGCATTCACAATTGCATCGCATTTGAGTGTTGTGATATCGCCCTGCCAGAGACATAGCTTGCCGCGGACAGACATAAGCGAATTTGCATCGGTGATACCTTTAGCGGCTAGTTCCGTTTGCAAGTAGATATCCTGCACTTTTATAAACGCTTCTGATACCGCGCCCGGCGCCCGTAAATTCAGCAGCGTACGCAGAAGCCGCTTTTGCACCGGGATTTCTTTAGGAATTGGTATCTCTGCGCCATAGGCAGATTCTTTTATGAGATAATCCAGTAAAAAGTGCAGTCGTTCTGTTTGTGTCATGTTATCCCCTCCTGTAGACTCTTTTTTATTATAAAACGTGAAATACACTTTGTAAAGTACGCACAATGTGGTGACGTAGTTACCAAAAGGAAACTATATTGACAAGCAGCCGGAAAGTCATTTATAATAGAAGAAAAAGTTTGATGCAAATGGACATATAGAAAGGAAAGCTGCTTTATGAGAAAAGAATTACCTGCTTGTCCTGTAGAGACGACGCTTATGCTAATTTCCGACCGGTGGAAGGTATTAATTATTCGTGATTTACTTGATGGTACAAAGCGGTTTGGAGAGTTGAAAAAATCTGTAGGAAATATCTCCCAAAAAGTATTGACTGCAAATTTGCGTTCCATGGAGGAGGATGGATTGCTGACACGCAAGGTTTTTCCGGAAGTGCCGCCGCGTGTGGAATATACGCTGACAAAAACCGGCTATAGCCTGCGCCCCATTCTGGACGCAATGATTGATTGGGGAAAGGCTTATCAGGAAAAAAACGGAACTATATAGAGAAAATTTTGCAGAAAACAGGGCTTTTGATAGGAAAAAACCTCTCGGCTTCACACTGGACAGCGGAAGAATGAGAGGTTTTTTATATAGATTGTTTATTTTTGAATATTAATGATTAGGCAGTCATTTTGTAATATACCATGGAGATGGCGGCAGCACGTGTCACTGCAGTGTCCGGATTGAAATGTCCGAGTTCATCTCCTTTGATAATACCAAAGCCATAACAGAGTGCAACATATCCCAGATCAGACGAATCAATATAGTCGGAGAAGGGAGAGACATAAATGCCGGTTAATGTTGCTGCTTTATCAAGTCCCATCATGCGGATGATATACCGCGCTGCTTGTGCACGGGATACCGTTCCAGCAGGATTGATTTCCTCTTTGGTGAGGATACCGCGCCGCACAGCATCTTTATAGAAAATGTCATTGTCTGTGTCTGCATAGATCTGTTCGGACTGGTAGAGCAACCGTAGGAAATCTGCTTGCGAGACATTTGCTTCAGGGTTCAGCTTTTCGCCTTCAAAATAGACGTCATTTTCTAACAGAGACAGTGCCATGTCACAGCACCAGTGATTATCTATGTCAGTATAGTATGGTTTTTCATTCTCCATAAACGGTTGACCATCATAGCCAATACGATTGCCGGAGAAAGGATCAAAGAATGCGTTCGTGAAATTGGGAAAATCGTACCCAAGATATTTAATGCCGTCTATATCGCGGTACATACGCTGATATTCCAACGCATCGAATAACTGCGTCAGCATGTCTGCTTCCGATTTTGCTTTGCTGATATCAGGAAATTGGACATTCGGATACCAGTTACAGTGGAAAGATTCTACGGCTCCTGTCTGGCGGTTATAAGTTGCGCTGATTGTGTTGTTTTCAAATGGAATGCCGTTTACCTGACGCACATAAGTAACACCATAATAGGTATTATCTGATTCAGAGATAGAATTTTTCTCCAGCGGCATCAGTTCTTTCTGAGTTTCCTGCAATTTGCACTCTGCCAGTTTGCTGCCACAGATGGATTTCAGCAATGTATCCAGTGCTTTTTTTGCAGTTTCTTCGCTGCGCAGCGCCGTGTTTTTAGGTTCGCTGTAGTGATTATAAGAGATGATTTCACCGTTGTTTGCAATCACGGAAGCGTAGAAGTATTGCCCATCTTTTTCCATGCGCAGATTCCAGGTATAGTGTTCTTTGGTAATAGTATCCTGACTTAAAGAAGCTGATTTGAGTACAGCGTCCTTTGCATCAGAAAATGCTGCTGTCACTTTTTGCAGCGCCTGCTCTTTGGTAATGAGACTTTGTGCTTTTTGCAACTGTTCCAATTCCTGCGGTGTGAAAGCATCTCTGCCGGCCAATTGATCAGAAGCACCTCCGCTTTCTAACGCGGCATTTGCTGTAGTTTTATTGTAATACGCTGTTTCAAGATTTTTTATGGTACCGTCCGCCATAACCATATTACCCTGTGTATTCAACACATAAGCGGGGAACACGTTCAGCGTATCTTTGCGGTAGTCGTAGTTGCTGCGGTATACCAACTGTAGTCCAATGTTTTCCGCAAAGATTTTACGTGCTTCCTCTATACTAATGACATCCTCCGTATCAGCGGGATAAGCGCTTCCGTTTTCATAGAATCCCCTGAACCATGTCACTTTGCCGGTCTCCTTACTAACGTTTATACGAGCAATGTGATCAGATACTATGTAGGAATTTTCCATCTGTATGAATGTATAATTCCATTCACTGCCGGAGCTTTGAGAATCTTTTAATTGCATGGCCTGTGCAAGAGAAGCAGGCATGATATTTTCTAAAAATGCCTGTGCATTTTTTTCACCTTGCTCTTTTGTAACCTTTGCCAAAGCAACACTGTCATAGCTGGTATTAGTTGTATACTGATAGTAAATAATCTGTTCATCTTCAACAGATTCGGCAGAAATGGAAGCGTCACGGTCTTTGTTGGTCCAACGGAACGACCATGCAGTTTTGCCGCCATAGGTCTCGCTATCGTTTTTTTGATACGAAAATTGGTCCAATTCCTGCGGTACATTCACTTTTGATTTCACAAAAGCGAGTGCTTTTTGCATCTGTGCATCTGTGTTGTCCGCTGCAAATGCGGAAAAACAGCCAAAGAGCAAAAGGCAGGAAAGGAGCGAACATAATACTTTTTTCATTGTAAAAGTCCTCCTGTTTGTTTTTTATTATAAACAATTTGAATGGTTCTGTTTTGTTAGACGTTTGTGGCGGGAAAAAGTTCCTGCTCCGTGGATATTTTACAGAAAAAATATGATTGAAGCGAAGGAACTTTTTCCGACAAAAAACGCTGGAAACGATTTTCCAGCGTTTTTATGCATAACATGTTAGCATGATGAATCTACTAGTGGTAGATATATACGAATTATTCTCCTCCGCCAGCAGGTTCCCCGCCTCCGGTTCCAGGTTCCGGTTGTTGCGGTTGTTGTGGTTGCGGTGTCCCGACAGGCGGTTGCGTGACAGGTGCCTGCGTCCCGACAGGCGGCTGTGTCTGTACAGGCGGTTGCGTTGCCGGCGGCAATTCCTGTTGGGGTGTACGTGCTGCGGGTGGCTGCGTTTTTCTAGCCGGTGCAGCAGGTGTTTTAGTGCCGCGCTGCGGCGTTTGCTGCGGTTGCTCCGTTGGAGTGGGCGTCGGCGTAGGTGTTGCCTCTGGCGTGATTTCCGGCGTCGGTGTTTCTTCTACCGGCGCAAAAGAATAGGTTGGCGTCGGCTCCGGTGCAGTAGACGGCAGCATGTTGCAATGAATAAAATAAGTTAAAAAAAACAACAGCAATATCACTATCGTGGCAATGCCGAAAAATTTTGTACTCATCCGTTTGCGGAACAGGGAGATAATTATCATCACACAGCCCGCCAGCAACAGTAAAAATAATATGATACCGATGATATTTGTTATCATTATGGTCGTTCCCCTTTGCCATATTCTGCTTTCCATTATAAAGAAAACTGCCGGAAATGTCAAGACGCCGCAGGTTTCTTTTCTCTCCACTTGACATTTTTCCCAATCCGCGTTATAATATGAAACGCAAATCATTCGCATTTAGAATATGGGAATATTGATAATTTGCTGGCGAAGGGTTGCAGAGCAGGAGGGACAACATGGTAGAATTGTTATGGGACGTATGGAAAGATACAGTAGTAGACGGCGTGAAAATGCTGCCCTTTTTATTTGCTGCATATTTGTTAATCGAATATGTGGAACACCGATCGGCGGGGCGGCTGGGAAAAGCGCTCAGAGGATTTGGCAGGTTTGGCGCCGCTGGCGGTGCATTGCTGGGCTGTGTACCGCAGTGTGGTTTTTCTGCTGCTGCTGCTAATTTATATGCAGGGCGTGTGATTACTGTTGGTACGCTGATTGCAGTGTTTTTGTCTACCTCTGATGAGGCAATTGTGGTGTTGTTGGCACACCCGGGCAGTATTGGTATCATTGGAAAACTGCTGCTTGTAAAAATAATGATTGCCATTGTCGCCGGATTTATCATTGACTGTTTTTTCGCCAAATCTGCCAGTGACGGGGATACACAGCAGCATTTGAAAGAATTGTGTACGCATTGTCACTGCGGCGACCATAATTTATTTGGTTCTGCCTTGCGGCATACACTGCAAGTTTTCCTATTCATTTTTCTATTTTCGTTCGTATTGAATTTTCTGATTGCGTGGATTGGAGAGGAACAAATTTCACGGCTGCTCCTGCAAAACAGTTTGTTGCAGCCAGTGATTGCAGGGGTGTTTGGCATGGTTCCAAACTGTGCATCATCTGTTATTTTAACGGAACTATATCTGGCAGGTAGCCTGTCCTTTGGCGCGACAGTTGCCGGATTATCCGCT
>CATIYX010000269.1 GCA_949739095.1 uncultured Clostridia bacterium
AAACGGAATGGTGTTTTTGTTCGCTGTGATATTCACTTCGTCCAGCATATGTTCCGCTTCTTTTCCTGTAACGCCTTTGTCTGTCAAATCAATCAGCATCAGATGGTTGTCTGTTCCGCTACTAACCAGTTTAAAGCCTTCTTTTTGCAGCGCGTCCGCTAATGCGGCAGCATTTTTCACAACCTGCGATTGATATGTTTTAAAATCAGCCGACAATGCTTCTTTCAAACATACAGCCTTTGCCGCAATGACATGCATAAGCGGTCCGCCCTGTGTGCCAGGGAAAATTGCTTTATCAATTGCTTTGGCATATTTCTCTTTACACAAAATCAACCCGCCGCGCGGTCCACGCAGAGTTTTGTGCGTTGTCGTTGTGACAAAATCAGCATACGGTACCGGACTCGGATGTACACCCGCTGCAACCAGACCAGCAATGTGCGCCATGTCCACCATCAGATATGCGCCAACTTCATCCGCAATTTCTTTGAATTTGGCAAAATCAATGGTGCGAGGATATGCTGATGCGCCCGCCAAAATCAATTTCACATCATTTTCTTTTGCCAGCCTCTGTACTTCTTCATAGTCAATACGGTTATCTGTTTCTGTTACGCCATAGGGTACAATGTTAAAATATGTACCGGAAATGTTGACAGGACTGCCATGAGACAGATGTCCGCCATGAGACAAGTTCATGCTCAGAACAGTATCACCCGGTTTGAGCATGGCAAAAAAGACTGCCAGATTTGCACTTGCACCGGAGTGCGGCTGCACATTGGCATGTTCTGCCCCAAACAATTCTTTCGCACGCTCAATCGCCAGCGTTTCCACACCATCTACATATTCGCATCCGCCATAGTAACGCTTACCCGGATATCCTTCCGCATATTTGTTGGTCAGCGGTGTTCCCATTGCTTCCATCACAGCAGGCGATACAAAGTTTTCCGATGCAATCAGTTCTATCTTATTCCGTTGACGACTTACCTCTTTCTCTATTAATTCCGCAATTTCGGGGTCGATTTTTTTTACTTCTTCTGTAGAATACATTGACAATATTCCTCCCTTTTTGTTATACTTAATTATATTATACTTTTTAATTGCGTGTTTTACAAGACTTTCCTTGTATAATTTTGATAGAAATAATCTTTAGGAGGCTGTGCAATATGAATAAAAAAGAAAAAGTATTGGCAATCCGTGAGATTTTTAACGAGATTTATGCTGAAGCCGGTTGCTCACTGGACTACACCAATCCGCTGCATTTGCTGATTGCAACGCAGCTTGCTGCACAATGCACGGACGCGCGTGTCAATTTAGTAACACCTGCGCTGTTTGCACGTTACCCCACTGCGCACGATTTTGCAAATGCAGATATTCTGGAATTGCAGGAATATATCCGCTCCACCGGCTTTTTCCGCAACAAATCCAAGAATATTATCGCATGCTGCCAAATGTTAGACGAAAAATTCGACGGGAAAGTTCCTTCTACTATGGAGGAGCTGACCAGTCTGCCTGGCGTCGGACGTAAAACGGCGAACATTATCATCGGCGATATTTACCACAAACCGGCGATTGTTGTTGACACCCACGCCAAACGCATTACCAACCGTTTGGGGCTTACCACCAACACTGACCCCACAAAAATTGAATTTGACCTTTTGAAAATTGTTCCGCCAGACTATAGCGCAACTTTTTGCCATCAACTCGTCTACCATGGTCGCGCAATTTGTAAAGCACAGCGTCCTGCCTGTGGTGAATGTCCTATTGCCCATTTATGTGACGCTTTCACCAAACCTGCACTACTGACACGTTATCAGGGCAAGAAAAAAGAAGCTTGAGTTTTGAGAAAAAAGAATAAAATCATTGAAGGTGCCGTTTGGACTAAAACAAACTACGTGATTCAGTCCAAACGGCACCTTTGCATTGTCTATCTAACTTCCTTGCCGCCACGCGGCGGCACTCCATAATATTTTTTATAGTATCGGGTAAAGTGGGATAGATTCTCAAATCCGCATTTTAGTGCAGCTTCCTGCACAGTGATTGCCTTATTCGTCAAAATCAGCTTTGCCTCTGCCATGCGTGTTTCAAGTAACTCCGCCTTGGGGGCTGCACCAAAAAATTCTTTATAACAAGCATAGAATCTGCTGCGGCTCATGGCTGCTCTATCGGCAAGCTCCTGCATTGTCCACGGATAGGCATAGTTTGTCAACATCTCCAGCCGCAATTGTTCTATCTGTTGCCGCACTTCATTATTCGCAAGTTCTGCGCCACACTGCACGGAAAAATGTCGGCTCGACAACAGCAGCAATTTTTGCAGCGCTAATGCCGCCAATATATCTGAATGCGCACTGCTGGAAATATGTTCTCTTTGAATTTCAAGCACCAAATGATTTAATATTTCATAATTTCCTGGATAAAATGGCTGCCCAAATGGAATATTCAGACCTTCCATATAGTCTTTTTCTGCTGTAAAATGAACATAGCTGTTTACAAAGGCAGGGCAGCCGTGAAACCGCTGATAATCCTGCGGTGCATAAAAGATGCAAGCGTGTTTTCGGAGCAGAATTTCCTGTCCAGCAGTTGTCAAATACATTCCGACCGGAAAAAAGAGAAACAAATAATCTCCGCTGCCATTCGGACGATATATCAAACTATTATCTTTTTCTTTTACCATATATCCGCAATGAGATGGTTTAAAATTCAAATTTATTTCACACACCTTTCTTCTATCCCCATTATAACACACCTGGACAAAAAGTCAAATATTTTAGCAAAAAAGCAATTGTTTTTTTATCAAATCCAGAGTAAAATGGTTGCATAAATTTTAAAAATGAGGAGAGTTAACAATGAAAAACATTCCAAGACCGGAACATCCCAATCCGCAATTTGAGCGTCAGACATGGACAAATCTAAATGGCGAATGGCAGTTTGAAATAGACCACGGAAAAAGCGGAATAGAACGAAAATTTTATCAAAGAGACAGTCTGAATGATAAAATCATTGTGCCTTTTTGTCCCGAAAGTGAACTGTCCGGCATTGGCTACAAAGATTTTATGGCATCTGTCTGGTACCGCCGTACATTTACCTTGACCGCAAATCAACTGAGCGGACATGTGCTTTTGCACTTCGGCGCGGTAGATTATGAAGCTGTCATATATGTCAATCAAAAAGAAGTCGGCAGACATCAGGGCGGGTATACTTCTTTTTCGTTTGACATTACCGCTGCCGTACATGAGGGAGAAAACACATTAATGGTTTGCGCTATTGATGATACGCGCAGCGGAAAACAACCAAGCGGAAAACAATCGGAAAAACACAATTCCTATGGCTGTTATTATACACGCACAACCGGAATCTGGCAGACCGTTTGGCTGGAATATGTACCCCAAAATTACATAGAGCGCGTATGGTTTTATCCTGATGTAGAAAATACCAAACTATCTGTTAAGGCGCAGTTGCATGGCAGCGGCAAACTGGAGGTTCTCACATCTTATCAGAACAGCGATACCGGCAGCGCTGCTGCTGTCTCCCGCGGTGGAACCGTTTGGCTGGAAATTCCGCTGTCCGAAAAACATCTTTGGGAGGTCGGTCACGGCAGACTATATGATGTGACGCTACGGTTTGGTGAAGATGAAGTGAAAAGCTATTTTGGTCTGCGCGGCGCCCAAATGGACGGTATGCGCTTTCTCCTCAACGGACAGTCTGTATTTCAGCGGCTGGTGCTGGACCAGGGCTATTATCCTGACGGCATTTACACTGCGCCTACCGAAGAACATTTGTTGAAAGACATACAGCTTTCCATGGAGGTTGGGTTTAACGGCGCGCGTCTGCATGAAAAGATTTTTGAACCCAGATTCTTATATCACTGTGACCGTTTGGGATATATGGTTTGGGGCGAACATGCAAACTGGGGCTTTGACCATACAAACGCAGACGGTCTCAGCCGCTTTTTGGGCGAATGGCGCGAGGCAGTCTCGCGTGATTTTAACCATCCTTCTATTATCGGCTGGTGTCCGCTCAATGAAACATGGCCACTGAAGGGACATGTACAGGATGACGATGTTTTAAAAACGATTTATCAGGAAACGAAACTGTGGGATTCCACCCGTCCTTGCATTGATTCGAGCGGCAGTTACCATGTGATGACAGATATTTTTGACCTGCACACCTACGAGCAAAATCCGGAATCCTTCGGCAATAAATTTACAGCATTTGAGAAGGAAAATTCACTGGAATCTTGGATCATCTTTTCTCATGAACATCGTACACATCAAACCTATTCCGGAGGTCCGGTTTTTGTTAGCGAATATGGCGGAATCTGCTGGGACGAGAACGGCAATTCTGATGGCTGGGGTTACGGTGATGCCCCCAAAACAAAGGATGAATTTCTTTCTAGATTGAAGGGGTTGACGGATGTTCTATTGGATAACAGCAAAATATTTGGGTTCTGTTATACGCAGTTATATGATGTTGAGCAGGAAATCAACGGGCTGTTTACCTATCATAGAGAAGCAAAATTCGACAGCAAAGTTTTACGCGAAATTATCAGCAAAAAGGCAAAAATAGAAGAAATATAACATTGTAGCAATTCGATACGGCATTAAAATATTGCATAAAAAAAGCTCTCAAAACAGCAGCTTTCTCCGCTGCCTGTTTTGAGAGCTTTCTATTTCACCAAACACTCGTTTTCTACAAATTGATATAGACATTTCCATTCTTTTACTTTTCCTATTATTCTGTTACCAGCTTCACACCACATTCCTGCAAGGTATCTTGCCATTTCTGATCCAGAACCGCATTTGTGATAAACGTATCAATTTCTTCCAGCGGCGCAAGCTTGATAAACCCAACCTGTCCAATTTTAGTGTCATCACAGATATAAAACTTCTGTTTGCAATTACGAAACACCGCTGATTTAATGTGGCTTTCCTGCTCATTGCTGTCCAAAACTCCGGCATTCTGTGTCACACCTTTGCTACTGAAAAACATCTTTGTCACAAAGAAATTCTGCAAAATATTGTCCTCAGTGGTGCCACCTACAAACGAAAGGTTTGCACTCAGCACGCCCCCCACCGAAATGACCTTTAGTTTTTCACACCCCGACAATTCATTGAGCACGCGCAGCGAATTGGTAATCACCGTTACACCCGACATCTGTTTAATACGTTTTGCCAGACAAAATGTTGTCGTGGACGAATCTAAAAAAATGGTATCACCCGGCAGAATAAACTGCTGTGCCACTTTTGCGAGTTCTTCCTTTACCGGAACGTTTTTCTTTTTACGCACATCCAGCGAAAGCTCCGCCGTGCTTTCTTCATATGCCACCGCACCTCCATGCGTCCGCAACAACATTCCCTGATTTTCCAGTTTTTCCAAATCCCGCCGGACAGTTTCCTCCGTGACACCAAACTGACGGCTGAGTTCATTGACCAACACGCCGCCATCCTGTTCCAGTTGTTCCATAATTCGTTTCTGACGTTCCAGTGCAAACATTTCCACACCTCTATTCTATATATTGCCATAGCTCCGCATGAGGACTGGCAATAACTGCCGTATCCACCAGCATCCCTTCCTCTGCCGCCTGTGCACCGCCGCTTGCGACTGCATCCTCCACGTTGGATACACTACCGCTGAACAGTGCGTAACATTTTCCGCCCATACCACGTGCAATGCGAATTTCCACAATTTCCACGCCGGAGGTTTTCACTGCCCTATCTGCCGCCCGAATAATCGCAGCAATGGAAAATGTTTCTATGATACCAATTGCACCGCGCTGCTGCGGTTCTGCTGCGCCCACCAAAGATAAATATACTTCTTTTTCAATGCGCCCCAACACCGTGGAATCCACCACTGCTTCGCCATATTCCCGATTGACAAACGCCACGGCATTTTCCACTTCCGCAATGCCGCCCGCAATAATTAGCACAAATTTTCCTGGGCAAATAGGCTGTGCCATGACGATTTCAACGGACACCAAATCCAAAATCCCATCGCTTACCAGATACCCTTTTGAAATGGTTTTTATCTCAATGACTCCGATTGCTTTCAAC
>CATIYX010000270.1 GCA_949739095.1 uncultured Clostridia bacterium
AGCGGCGGTAAAGTGAAAAATGGATTTGTCATTGGGAACTCCGCGTATCATACAGCGGCAGATTGCGATTATTTGTATGATAATACAAATGGTGACATATCTACCGTTTTTCAACAAATTTACACCGCAACGCAAGCAGACCCGATGAAATATCAGGAGCATATGTATATATACTTACTAGAAGGGATATATAAATTAACTAGTGGTCAATATACAGAACCGATGGGAAACTTTGCTATCGTTGGAGAATTAGACCCTGTTACAGGTGAAAGACTTGCAACAATTAAATTAAATGCTCCTCTACATTATACTACTAGTTTCGATTTTATACTTAAAGATATAAACATTATAAATGCAGCAAACGATAATACTGTTGCATTGAAATTACCTGATTGCAACAAGATATTAATTGAAAATTGTCACATTAAACAAGAAGGACATAGCAATACTATAAATCCTGTATTGATTTTAATAGAACAATATAACGGAAGTTCTACTGTATATAGAGAAGTATACATAAGAAATAATATTATAGAAAACAGCTCTCGTAGTTACGCATTTCAACTTACAAGTATGAGTGGTTTAGAGGTCGGTGTGGATGCATATATTGAAAATAATCAAATTTTGAATGGTTATGTAAATCACCCTTGTGGTGTGGCATTAATTTCAAATAATCTATATAATATTTATTTTAGAAATAATTATTGTCCTACCTCTGACATTAATATCGATTGTGTAGCTGGTTCTTATTTGGGTGTGTATTGGTTCATTGAAAATTGTGAAGTAGACAATATTACTGCAAGTGACCCTAATGGATACTATATTAAAAATAATATTATTCATAACTATGACGTTAATGGAAATATTGGTAATAACAATTATAGAACTGACCGATGTTGTTATTTGTTGAATAATATAATATTATCTAATAATGCTGTGACAGTGTTTGAGGACACGTATGCAACCATGGCTAATATTGTTGCACATAATGTTTTTAGTGGTGACCTTAAAATTTATATGCCGGGAAATGGAATAATTAATCCATCGGTTTATACAGGAACAAATATATATGGTAATATTTGCAATAATATGAATTTATAAAATTTTAAAAGAAGGAAATGAAACATGAGCTGGAAAGTGCCAGCATGTACAGGGAAAATATAATAAATTTTCAAACGGCTCGACAGGCCTAACTGATACTACTGGGGATATTGGAAACGGAACCAGCACAACAAGAGTAAATACCTTGCGGACGACTACAGCGGGAAAAACTTATGGTACACAAGCATTTGCTGGAAGCGGAGCCGACTACGCAGAATTTTTTGAATGACAAGACGGAAATCCGAATGAGGAAGACAGATGCGGTTTGTTTGTTACATTAGACGGTGAAAAAACTAGAAAAGCAACAAATGGAGACTATGTTCCGCGCGAAAACAGAAAAGATGCTGTGGGACTTGTTGGCAAGCTGGTTATAGTAGACGATGGAACCTGTGAGCAGAACGGATACCGCAGGCCGTCTGTTGATGGAATCGGTACAAAGGCTGATGAAAAGACAGCATATCGTGTAATGGAAAGATTAGATAAAACGCATGTACGCGTTGTTGTGAAATAGAACCACAAATACAAAGAAAGATTATAGATATGGAAGATAATGAAAACGATTTGAACAGGCAGAATATGAATGATGTACCAGTTCAAATGGGACACAAAACGAGAAAATAAAAAGGGAGTGAGCACATGAAAGGGGATAACCACAACCCGTTATTTCCGAAGATTGAGGAATATTCAGAAGAAATGCTACCGCAGGACAGAGTGGTGTTTGATTGTAAAATAGACTTGGCGGGATTGCCTGATGAAACATATGGCGTTGAAGTACTGGATTGGCAAAAAGAACCGATGGAAGAAGTGGTGGGAGATGAACCACTGGAGGAACATCAGTTTCGGGTAGACTACACGCATGGGTACCTGTATTTTCATCCGGTGCACAACAAAAAAACAGTGACGATTCAAAAATATTATAGCCGCGGTATGTTATATTTTCCTGCCAGCCGTGTGTATTCTATTGATGAAAATGGCAGAGTTGATATTAACACGACATTGCAGGATTACATTGATTCCATCAAATCATGGATTTTTCAGGGAGATTATCAGGCGCAGAAGTTTTATACGGCAAACAATTCCGTTTATAGTGATGGTTCCGTTTATATTGCTAAACAGGATGTGCCGGCAAACAAAATACCTAAAAAGAATCCGGAATATTGGCAGTTAATGAGCAGTGGATTTGTATACCGCGGCGAATATGACAGTAGCGAAACGTATTACCCACGGGAAATTGTCGCCTACCAAAAAGGATATTATGCTTGTTTGCAGGAAACGGAAAATATTACGCCGAAC
>CATIYX010000271.1 GCA_949739095.1 uncultured Clostridia bacterium
GTGGCGGAAGCGCGGCAGGCAGTGGTGGATGGTGCGGATTACTTAGGTGTTGGCGCGATATTTCCCACTGATACTAAAGAAGATGCGGACGCAGTCGGCGTGGAGGGACTGAAACAAATTCGCGCGGCAGTAGAGGTCCCCATTGTGGGAATCGGCGGGCTGAAAGAACATAATTTGCCGCTGCTTGCCGGAGCAGGCATGGATGGTATTGCGGTGGTTTCCGCAATTGTGGGACAAAAAGACCCGCGCGGTGCGGCGCAACAGCTTTGCCGCACATTGGAAGGGGTTTTGCGCACATGATACAGGGCGCGATTTTTGATTTAGACGGAACGTTGGTGGATTCCATGCGTATCTGGGACAATGTATTAACAGACTACCTTGATGCGCGCGGACTGTCGTGGGAACCGCAGATTTTGCAGGACATTGCCACCATGGGATTGCTGGAATCCGCGGCATATGTGCAGAAGAAATATGACTTGCCCTATGCGCCGGCAGAAATTGTAGGGCAGTGGGAAGCAATGGTGCTGCAACTGTATGCGGAAGAAGTAGAACCCAAGCCGGGTGCGGTGGCGTGCGTAAAAGCATTGCGGGAAGCGGGCGTTCCCTGCTGCATTGCTACCTCCAATTTTCGCAAATCAACGCAGGCTGCATTGCGGCATATCGGGCTGGAAGACGCTTTTGCGCGAATTTTCACAGCGGACGAGGTGGGCGGCAACAAATCCCAACCGGATATTTATTTAGCAGCGGCGAATTACATGAAGGTGCAGTCGTCGCAGTGTCTGGTGGTGGAGGACATGCCGGAAGCAGTACATACAGCAAAAAGAGCCGGATTTTTGGTATGCGCCGTTCATGATGAAATTTCCTCGCACGGCGCGGAGCAGGAACTGAAGGAAACAGCGGATTTTTATGTGAAAGAGTTGACGGAACTGCTGCGGCAGCCGTCTGTCATGAGATAAAAACAAAATGGACGCGGCAGAGGACGCGTAAAAAAGAAAGGAAGTTGTCTTGTGGAATATACAACACAAATGCAGGCGGCAAAAATGGGAATTATCACGCCGCAAATGAAAGCGGTAGCGGAAAAAGAAGGCATGGACGAAAACGTGCTGATGCAGCGCGTTGCGGCGGGCAGTATTGCCATTCCGGCAAACCATCATCACACAGCGTTGTCTCCGGAGGGGGTTGGTGAGGGACTACGGACAAAAATCAATGTCAACCTCGGTATTTCGCGCGACTGTCAAGATTTTGAAAAAGAGATGGAAAAGGTGAAAAAGGCGGTGGAACTAAAGGCGGAAGCGATTATGGACCTCAGTTCCTATGGCAAAACCTTTGATTTCCGTCAGCAGTTGATTGACTATTCTCCGGCGATGATTGGGACGGTGCCAATGTATGACGCAGTCGGGTTTTTGGAAAAGGATTTGGCAAAAATCGAGGCGGAAGAATTTTTGAAGGTGATTCGTACCCATGCGGAACAGGGTGTGGATTTTATGACGATTCATGCGGGTATCACACGCGAAACGGCAAAACATTTCAAGGAAAATCCGCGTACGACAAACATTGTATCCCGCGGCGGGTCGCTGATTTTCGCGTGGATGGAAATGACAGGACGGGAAAATCCTTTTTATGAATACTATGATGAAATTATGGACATTTTTGCGGAACATGATGTTACCATTAGCTTGGGTGATGCTTGCCGTCCTGGATGTATTGACGATGCAACAGACCCATCACAGATTCAGGAACTGCTGATTCTAGGGGAACTTACCAAACGCGCCTGGGCAAAAAATGTACAGGTGATGGTAGAAGGACCGGGACACATGGCAATGAACGAAATTGCGGCGAATATGCTGTTGGAGAAAAAATTGTGCCACAACGCACCGTTTTATGTGCTGGGACCTATTGTGACAGACATTGCACCGGGATACGACCATATCACCAGCGCTATCGGCGGCGCGATTGCCGCGGCAAACGGCGCGGATTTTCTGTGTTATGTCACACCGGCAGAGCATTTGCGCCTGCCCGATTTGGACGATATGAAAGAAGGGATTATAGCAGCAAAAATTGCAGCGCATGCGGCAGATGTGGCGAAAAATATTTCGGGTGCGCGGGCATGGGATTCAGAAATGGCGGATGCGCGGCGCCGTGTGAATTGGGACGACATGTTCCGTTTAGCGCTGGACCCTGAAAAAGCAAGGGCATATCGGGAATCTTCTCCACCGGAGCTGTCGGATACATGCAGTATGTGCGGAAAAATGTGCGCTGTGCGTAACATGAACAAGATTTTGAATGGGGAAGATATTAACTTGATTTAAGTATGAAGTTGGCAATCATTGGAGAATTGTATTATAATATCGTATAGAAAATATCAATAACATGATGAAAAGAGATGGATGCAATGACGAATCTATTTATGAGATTCCCGGAGGGGAAACCCAAAGCGCTGACACTAAGCTATGATGATGCGGTTGAGCAGGACATCCGACTGATGAAAATATTGGATGAATGGCAGATAAAATGCACGTTTAATATTAATACAGGGCAGTTTGCAAAAGAGGAAACTGTTTATCCGGAAGGGCAGATACACCGCAAATTGACAAAAGATGCGGCAATCCGGCTCTATCGAAATTCAGGGCATGAGGTTGCAGTTCATACGTTGACGCATCCGTGGCTTGAGAGACTGCCGTGTGGCGCCCAAGTGCGCGAAATAATTGGTGACAGACAAAATATTGAAACACTGTTTGGAACACTGACGCGGGGTATGGCATATCCTTACGGTACATACAACGACAATGTGGTACGAATTTTGGAAGATTGCGGCATTGTATATGCAAGAACGACTGAATACACAGAGAATTTTGACATTCCGCAGGATTGGCTGCGATTGAAGGCGACATGCCATCACAACAATCCGAAGCTTTTGGAGTTGGCGGATAAATTTGTTGATGAAACGCCGCAGAGAGCGCCCTGGCTCTTTTACCTGTGGGGGCACAGCTACGAATTTGAACAGAATAACAATTGGAATGTGATAGAAGAGTTTGCGGAAAAATCCGGCAAACACTCGGATATCTGGTATGCAACGAATATTGAGATTTACGATTATGTCAAAGCATATGAGAATTTGTTGTTCGCAACAGACATGTCTATGGTACAGAATCCATCTGCGATTGAAGTTTGGTTTGTGCTGGACGGAACAATGTATTCAGTGAATCCTGGGGAAACAAAGAAGCTGTAACCGAAAATAAATTGCCGGTTTGTTGTGGATTTTGATTTTCCTTATGAGAGGGAAGTATCCGTCTCTACAATCTCTACAGTCAGTTCATAATGGTTATTGAATGGCTATTGGTATGAAATTCGTAAAATACGAATCAAGCCCTGATTCTAACAGAACCGGGGCTTGATTTTATGTGTTTTTTCATCCGCAAATCCTTGGTTAACGGAACTTTTTTAGTAATTCCTGCAACAGTTTTTGATGCGATACGGAGTTTTCGTGAAGCGGTCCCATGAGGACAGGATAACTGCAATATCCTTTGAAAAATTGTAGTTCCTGTTCCATAAAATGATACCGTTCCATGAGAAGTTGATATTTGTCCCAAATCTTTTGCAGCTCCTTTGGTAATTGCTGTTGCAGGTCCGCTGCCACGGTATCACGCTGCAACAGCACTTTTTGATAAACACTGTTTTCGTGTTCCAGTTCGTCTGCTGCGCAGCGGCTCAGTTCCGTGATAGTAAGCGCCAAATCATGATATAGGTTTTGATACATAGAAGATACCTCCTTAAAAATATTTGACAGTGTCATAAAAATGTGGTATACTAACAATATACAAAAAAAGAACGAAATAATTCGTATTATGGGTACAGTATACGACATAAAATTTGTATAGTCAAGTATAAAATTCGTATTTTACGAATTTATGTGAATATTATACAAAATAGGAGGTGTTTGTTTGGAGACTTTGGAGACAATTATAGGTCTTTTGGAAAAAAATCACATTTCGCAAAAGAAATTTTTAAGCGATATCGGACTCAATGCTTCTGCAATGAGTGAATGGAAAGCAGGACGGAACCAGTCCTATTTCCGGCATATTGATAAAATTGCGGCATATTTCCATGTCACAACAGACTTTCTCCTGACGGGCGAAGAACGCAAATTAGTATATTTAAGCGACGATGACCGCGAGATGCTGGAGCTTTATCAGAAATTGGATGCAAAAGGGAAAGTGATGGTAAAAGCGAAAGGCTATGATGAATTGGACCGATTGAAGGAAGAACTGGCACAGCAGGAAGCAAACGGAGTGGAGAAATAAATTGCGGCAGCGGTCCCATAGTAAAAGAACAAAACCGAAAGATATCATTTTGGAGAGCGGTATGTGAAACAGAGTGAATATCGAAACAAAGTGATTGGATAGAAAACGGCGTTTGCAAGATAGGGAAAGTGAGTGTAGTTATGGAGATTGCAATGGAAACAGCAGACCTTGTACTCCGAAAAGCGAAATTTGAAGATTGGCAAGCGATGTATCAAAATGTATGGTCAAAAGCGGAGACAGCAAAATATATGGCTTGGAATATAACAACAAATATAGAAGCGGCGCAGGCGAGAATGGAAAGAACAATCGCCTATCAGAAAACGCATGATACCTATTTGGTTTGCGAGAAAAAAAGCGGCGCGGCGATTGGATTTGCAGGAATAGAGAAAACGGCGCCGCATGTCTATCAGGAAGCGGGCATTGCCTTGGGACCGGAATATGTTGGCAAAGGATATGGAAAACAAATTTTGCAGTTACTGCTGGACTATTGCACAGAGGAATTGGACGGAAAAGAATTTTATTATCATACGCGCGCCGGCAACGTTGCCTCAAAAGCGCTGGCAAAGTCTTGCGGATTATCTTATCAATATGCGAAAAACAAGGTGGATTTACGAACTGGATTGCCCTATGTATTAGAAGTCTGGCATAAAAAACTGAAAGCAAACAAAAATAGCTGAATTTCATTGGTTTGGTCAAATGGGATATCGTTTCCGTACGATATCCCATTTATTTTTTATGTTTAGCATAGCAGAAATAATCTACACATAAATCGAGTGGGTATTCAACGATGGGGAAATGTAATGATGTTATGGAGTAAAATACAGAAAAACGCATTCTACATAGCAATATGGCATATAGATGAACAGATATAAGACAGTCTATCATGAATTGTCGAAAAGTTTTTATAAAAAAGACTTGATTTTTTGTTTCAAAATAGATATAATAGAAAACAGTGATTATGACCTTGGTAATAATACTGCGGTAATAATTTAGGAAAATTTAGGGATAAAGTGTATGGAAAAAGGAGATAACAGCAATGAGCAGCAATAAGCAGCAGCGCCGGAGGCAGCTTGCCCGTCAGATTGAAAAAAATCCTTTTTTAACGGATGAGGAATTGGCGGAACTGTTTTTTGTCAGTGTGCCGACAATTCGGCTGGACCGAATGGAACTCGGTATTGCCCAGCATAGAGAGCGAGTCAAACAGCTCGCAGCGGGCAGCAGGGACAAAATCACATCGTTGCAGCAAAATGAGTTGATTGGAGAAATTATTGATATCCAGCCGGGGCAGCGTGCGGTATCCGTCATGGAAACAGACCGTTCCATGGTGTTTCAAAAATCCAAAGTAGTGCGTGGCA
>CATIYX010000272.1 GCA_949739095.1 uncultured Clostridia bacterium
GGTTTCTCCTGTCAGTGCGGGGCTGATGGCGTAGTTGGTGAGCCAAGCGGATTCGCCGGGCTGCAAAACAAGCGGTGTTTCACGTTTGCCTGCGCCGCCTGCCCATCCGGCGGTTAAATCATTTTTCTTTGCAAAAATATCCAGATACATCTGTCCATAAGCGTCATCCGCACTGCGTACTGTCTGATGGTTGTCCGAGTGCACTGTAATTTCCAGCGGTTTAGATTCCTTGTTTTGCAGCAGCACACCGAAATAGAGAGCGTGTCCGGTCGCGTTCATGTGCGACCAATAGACATTAGCGTTGCCGTTGATGGGCGCACGACATAAATATTGCCGAGTATTGTAAGTATACAGTGCGGAATCAGAGATGGCTTCCGGACCGGAGGAAAGAAAAAAGTTTCGGTCGCCGGAGACCGTTCCCTGAGCGTCCAGCGGTTCAAAAGTTGCCGCGTCCAGAATTTTGACACTAACGACATAATCCCAGCGGAACGGGTTCACTTGCTGCTGCATATCCTTTTTCTGAATGCCTACGGAAACGGAAAACCGTCCGTTTTGCGCCTTTGTCGTTTTAAAATAGCGCATACGGCTGGGCTGGGAATATCCGCCTGCCCATACGGCGCAAGGGGAATTGGTTGTCGTTTCTACCAAATCTAAATCCAAAACGGAATAGGCGCTATTCAGGGTGCTATATGTGTTGTCCTCCTGTTCATGTGTCAAAAAGGACAAAACAATAAGTTTATCATCAGGAATATCGAAATTTAACGTGTGCCGGTTGGATTTTACGGAATCATTGTCCACAACCATACTGCCATAGATGGTATAAGTGTCGCGCTGAAATTCGCTTTTCACAATTTTTTCAGGCGCGGCTGTCGGTAGCGGCGGCTTGGTAGGTTCAACCGTCTGCGTAGCAGTTGGCGTAGGTGTCTGTTTCGGTGTGGGGGTTGGATTGACTGCCGCTACTGTTACAGAGCAAGTCAGCAACGCCGCGGCAAGAAAAATTGAAAAACGTTTCATAACGAAATCTCCTTTATGTAAAATGAAGTAAGTATACCTATTTTTCATGCTATACACCTTATTTATAGTATACCATAAAAAATAGGAGTTGCAAGCCATAGTATCTAAGTTATTAAACGAAAAGAAGAAAATTTTGTTTCACTTGCCGATTATTGCATATTAAAATAAGGATAAAAAAGGCGGGCGAAAAAATCCCGCCCGCTGTACGCGTTAATCCGGATAAACAATAAAATCTGCATATTTTCGCTGCTGCCACCAAGGGTCGTTAGACTGTTTCAGCCAATAACCCAACTGTTCCCGCAAAAAGAGCAAATCCTCTGGTGGGATAGCGTCAAATGACAAATTGTGCATTTGATAAGGGTCGGCAAAATTGTCATATAATGCAGGTTTGCTAAATTCCTCACCGCCATCTGAGATGGAAAACGTATAATGCTCTGTTTGCAGTCCTTTTGTGTCCATCTGGACAAACAGCGCAGACTGGGGACGCGGTATGTCCGAAGAGAATGCCTCTGCATAATCTGTACCTTGTAATCCTGATGGAATATGGTCTGCCAGTCCCATCAACGATAAGGTAGTGGGCATAATATCTACGCCACTGAGCAACAAATCGTCCACTTTGGGAGCCAGACCGGGGCAGCGGATAAGGAATGGAATTGCCATGGCTTCCTCATACAAAACATTTTTGGACATCAAACCATGACTGCCCATCATTTCACCATGGTCGGAGCAAAAAATCACAATGGTGTCCTCCGCCAGATTTTGCTGTTCCAATGTTTTAAGTAGCCGTCCAAATTGACGGTCAATGCCGCTGACATGAGAAAAATGTACACGGGCATGCCGTTCATATTCTTCGCCTTCCAACGTCACATTGTCACGGGCTATCAGTTTTTGCACATCTGGCTGCGCCTGCTCGCTA
>CATIYX010000273.1 GCA_949739095.1 uncultured Clostridia bacterium
CATTAAACGGTTCATGGATTTGATGGTGCTGCCCAACATTGAAAATGCGTATAAAAAAGAACGGGCGCGGGACGAAATGCCGCAAAGCGCGGCAGGGCGTACCATTATGACAACAGAACCCAAATTTGTACCGACAGAAGCAGTTGGTATCAATTTGGGTGATGCAGAATGTAAGGTAAGGTTGATTGACTGTGTAGGCTATATTGTAAACAGTGCGTTAGGTGCCATCGAGGATGGTCAGCCGCGCATGGTGCAAACGCCATGGAACGAAGAACCGGTTCCCTTTAACGCTGCGGCAGAAATCGGTACGCAAAAAGTCATCAATGAACATTCTACCATTGGATTGGTTGTGACAACAGATGGCAGCGTGGCGGAAATACCGCGTGCGGATTATGTGGAAGCGGAACAGCGTGTGGTCAGTGAACTAAAAGAAATCAACAAACCATTTATGGTGGTACTCAATTCACTGAATCCGGCGGCAGCAGAAACGCAGCAGCTCCGCGCAGAATTGGAACAACAATATGGGGTGCCGGTTTTAGCAATGAGCTGTGCACAAATGAATGAAACAGACATTCAGAATTTTCTGGAGACCATTTTATATGAATTTCCGCTGAAAGAAGTGGGAATCAAATTGCCGAAATGGCTGGATGCATTGGAAGACTCCCATGCGCTGAAAAAGAATATCTACGATAGTATTATCCAGACGCTTAGTGGCGTAACAAAAATCAGAGAAGCCAAAATGGCTGCACAACAAATGGCAGAACTGGAATTTGCTAGTGAGAGCCGTATCAGTTCTATTGACCTTGGCAGCGGTGTTTTAAAAATCCAGATTCAAACGCCGGAAGGACTGTTCTATCAAGTCCTCAGTGAGACGACGGGATTTGAAATTGAAGGAGACGACCAACTGCTGTCTCTGCTCGTTGACCTGAAAGGAATGAAGAGAGAATACGACAAGGTTTCCTATGCACTCAAGGAAGTGGAAGCCAAAGGATATGGTATCGTTTCACCGACAATTGATGAATTGTCGCTGGAAGAGCCGGAAATTGTAAAACAAGGTAACCGCTATGGCGTGAAGCTGCGGGCAAGCGCGCCTTCCATTCATATGATTCGGGCGGATATAGAAACAGAGGTCAATCCCATTGTCGGAAGTGAAAAACAAAGTGAGGAACTGGTAAAATATTTGCTGGAAGAGTTTGAAATAGACCCGAAAAAGTTGTGGGGGTCAAATATTTTTGGAAAATCCCTACATGAACTTGTGAATGAAGGTCTGCACAATAAGCTATCCAGAATGCCGGAAGAATCACGCTTTAAACTACAGGAAACGCTGCAAAAAATCATCAATGAAGGAAGCGGCGGACTTATCTGCATTATTCTTTAATCAAAAAAGCTGTGTATACTATGTAGGTATGTACAGCTTTTTTTCAGTTTAACAAAAGTTGCAGACGGTTTTGTGCAAGGAAAGAAGGATAAGTGCGTTTGCTATAAACAGAGGAGAGGGAACAACGTATGAGGTTTCTCTTTCCTCTGTTTATATATTTTAGGTGAACTTAATATTTAATGTTGATTAAGGAAACGATACTGAAATATATTATTTTTTTATAAGCAAAAAGCAAGAAACATGAACCAGAAAGACCGAACGGTTGGGGACCCGTTCGGTCTTTCTTCTATTCATTGCATAACAAAAGGAGTGTGTATGCAAATTCATATAATTAA
>CATIYX010000274.1 GCA_949739095.1 uncultured Clostridia bacterium
ACGCAACTTTGCAAGTGTTTTTTTGTATTTTTCTCCCGATTTTCTTTGTGCACTTTTTACAAACTTTTTTAATTTTCCGCTTTTTTTTGCGAAAAACTTAAAAATTTTGTAAAATGGGCGAAATAGTATTCGCAGACATTTCCATAAAAAGTTGTTCACTGAGCGGATGATTTTAACCACCGTTTTCACAATCAATGGACTAATCGAAAATAAATATAGCAAAAAACCAATCGCACATCCCAGAAAAACAAACCAGCGGATTTGTCCGTCTCCTGTGATATAAATCGTCATGAAAACGATAAACAATGCGATTGCCCAAAAACACATGTCTGAAATGGTGGTGAAAATTTTGTTGAGTTTATATGCGGTACGGAGGATGCGGAAAATATCAAAAATAAACCCAATCAAAATTCCGTCCAGAACGCAGGAGAAAAAAATGAGCGTCTGTTCATTGATGGATACTGTCAACGTTCCGCATCTCCTTTCCCATATGTGTTACTTGAACAGCCGTTTGAAAAAGCCATCTTTCTCTTTTGCTGCTGATTCGTCCACATAAACAACACTGTCCACATTTCCCTCCACGGTGAACTCTCCCGAATCCAGATTCAGTTTGCTGATGTGCAACTCCGACCCTTTTACTTCCATCATGCCCATTTCCGTATAGAGCTCCACAATGGATTCATCAAAGCTGTCTACATCCTTCACTCCTGAAACCGAAAGTTTTTCCCGTCCTTCTAAAATTACATTATGTACTAAATTCTTTTTCTCTTCCGGCATTTTTACGCCTCCACTTCTGAATGATATCATTCCATTTTATGAAGGAACTTTGAAAGTTATACATCATTCTATTGAAATACTGCCTATTTTATGGTAGAATAGTTTTATAATGCCTATTTTAGAATTAAAAATATCGTTTCCATAAAGACAGGCAAGCCTGTTTCCGTGAGGACAACGGTACTAATACATTTATGACAGGAGGAACTTACTATGCAATCTTATAAACAAGAATTTATCGAATTTATGGTACGCAGTGGCGTACTGACCTTTGGCGATTTCACTGCCAAAAGCGGTCGTAAAACCCCATATTTTGTCAATACCGGAAACTATAAAACCGGCGAGCAGGCGGCACGCTTGGGTGAATTTTATGCAAACTGTATCATGGAAAATATCAAAGAACCCATCGCCGCGCTGTTTGGTCCTGCCTATAAAGGTATTCCGCTGTCTGTTTCCACAGCAATTGCCCTTTCCAACAACCATCAGGTTAATGTGAACTACTGCTTTAACCGTAAAGAAGCAAAAGACCACGGTGAAGGTGGTAGCATGGTAGGCTACAAATTACAAGACGGCGACAAAGTGGTTATTATTGAAGACGTTATCACCGCCGGTACGGCTATCCGGGAATGTCTTCCCATTTTAAAAGCAGCAGCAGATATCGAAATCGCCGGACTGGTTATTTCCGTGGACCGCATGGAACGCGGGCAGGGTAACAAAACCGCTATTGAGGAAATCGCCGACGAATTTGGTATCCGCACCTTCCCGATTGTGACGGCGCGCGAAATCATTGATACTCTATATGGACGAGAAGTGGACGGCAAGGTTGTGATTGATGATACCATGAAAGAAAAAATGGAACAATATCTTGCAACCTACTGTGCGAAATAAAAATCATATACTGAACGGTTTACCGGCAGAACATTCATTCTGTCGGTATTTTTTTGCTGCTATATCATTGCTCCCATTTCGCAAAATCCATTCTTTTTGCCCGAATTGTAAACCTTATAATTATTTTTAGTTGACAATATAATTATTTCCTGTTATAATAAAAACAATTCACAACAACATAGTAGGAGGAAAAAATTATTATGAAAAACAAATCTACCATTTATAGGCTTACTACATGCGCTATCATGACTGCTTTAATGTGCATCTTAGGACCTATGTCCATTCCCATCGGTCCCGTACCGGTTTCTTTCACCAATTTAGTCATTTATTTAGCAGTTTGCCTGTTGGGAACCAAAGGCGCTACCATCAGCTATTTGATTTATTTGCTGCTGGGTACTGTCGGATTGCCGGTATTTTCCGGTTATGCAGGTGGTCTCGCCAAGTTAGCAGGTCCCACCGGTGGATATCTGATTGGCTTTATTCTAATGGTGCTCATTTGTGGTATTGTAATGAAAAAATCTCATGGCAACACCATTATCACTATAATTGGCATGGCGGTTGCCACCGCAGTTGCCTATTTGTTTGGCACCGTTTGGTTTGTTCTGCAAATGCAATGTTCTGTCTGGTATGCATTAACAGTCTGCGTATTTCCATTTCTTCTCTTTGACCTTATTAAAATTTTTGTTGCCGTTGGTCTTGGCAAATCCATCCGTCTTGCCTTATTCAAAGCAAAACTGCTGCCACAGGAATAATCCATTTTATCATAATACATAAGAAAGGAATTTGTATCATGGATATGAAGATACTCGCCAAAGAAATTATAGAGGGCAGACGGCTCAGTCGCCAAGACGACCTCCGCTTTTTTCTGAATTGTGACTTGACCGCATTATGTGCAGGGGCTGATTTGCTCCGGCAGCATTTTTGCGGCGAAAAAGTGGATTTATGCACCATTATCAACGGCAAAAGCGGACGTTGCAGCGAAGACTGCAAGTATTGTGCACAGTCTGCCCATCATCATACCAACTGCGAAGTTTACAGTTTTTTAGATACGGAATCCATCGTTCAAGACGCGTTAGCAAACGAAAAGGAAGGTGTTGCGCGTTTTTCCATTGTTACTTCCGGACGCACGCTGAATCAACAAGATTTTGAAAAAGCATTGGAAGCCTATCGCGCACTGAAACAGACTTGCAGACTTTCACTATGCGCGTCTCACGGCCTTTTAACAGCAGACCAATTCCGCCGCCTACGCGAAGTCGGCGTGGAACGCTATCACGAAAATATCGAAACCTCCCGCCGCTATTTTCCCTCTATCTGTACAACACATACCTACGACCAAAAAATTGAATCCATTAAGCTGGCTCAAAAAGAAGGCTTGAATGTCTGTTCCGGTGGTATTATTGGTATGGGAGAAACATGGGAAGACCGACTGGATATGGCAATTAGTCTCGCTGAACTTGGTATTATGTCCATCCCTATTAATGCCTTAACGCCAATTCCCGGCACACCTTTGGAACATCTGAATCCTTTAACAGAAGAGGACATTCTGCGGACAATTGCTTTTTTCCGTTACATCAATCCAGCAGCACATATCAGGCTTGCTGCAGGACGCAAGCTGATGAAAAACAGTGGCAGCGCGGCATTTCAAAGCGGCGCAAGCGCAGCCATCACCGGCAACATGTTAACAACCACCGGCGCCACTACCTCCAGCGACAAAATAATGTTGACAGAATTGGGGCGTGACGTCCTACCGGACTACCGAAGAATATAAATAGCAAATTCCCCCTCTATATAAAAAAGACGGTCTGCCAAACAAATCGGCAGACCGTCTTTTATTATTGATAATCTTTGCAGAGCAACGCTCTGATATAGCCACGGTCTTTGGTAGTAGAATCCACATAAAAACCGCGTCCGTAATAAAACCGAATGAGAGGACCAATCTGCGATGCTGTATGCAATTGCAGTTGCCCGATATGATGTTCCCGCATTAGATTATCCACAATGTTCATTAAAGATTTCCCAATCCCCAGATTCTGGCAATCCGGTTCCACTCCAAATCGGCTCAAATAGGCTGTATTATCACTGCACAATTCCAGCCGTAAGGAACCGACGATTTTATCGCCAATATATGCCACCAACACTACTTTTGTCTCCAAGTCCCGCTTTATATCTTCTTCCGATTCCGTCAATGCAGGTATAGTATCCAAATGTGCTGACTTAATATAGAGTGCAAAAGCGTCCTTTGTCACCTTACGTATCTGCGGAATATCCTCAGGAATTGCCTTTCTTATCTGATAGGTTTCAAAATTCAAATTCCCAATTTCCAGTTCTGTGCTCACCACTATGTTTCCCCCTAATCCTGCATCAATTTTACCATGACGGCTTTTTGTGCATGCAGACGATTTTCCGCCTCATCAAAAATGACAGACTGCGGTCCATCAATGACCTCTTCCGCCACTTCATAGCCACGGTATGCCGGCAGACAGTGCAGGAAAATCGCGTCCGATTTCGCTTGTGCCATAAGTGTAGCATTTACTTCATAGCCTTTGAAATCTGCGATTCGTTTCGCTTTCTCATCCTCCTGACCCATGCTGACCCATGTATCAGTCACAACCACGTCTGCCCCCTGAATTGCCACTATCGGGTCTGTTGTCAGTTCAATGCTACAACCATTTTCTTTTGCTGTTTGCATTGCCGCTGCCACGATTTCTTCGTCACATTCATAGCCTACCGGCGCTGCGATTGCAATATCCATACCAACCTTTGCCGCGCCTTGCATGAGTGAATTTGCCATATTGTTCCCATCACCAAGATAGCACATTTTTAGCCCTTTCAGTTTTCCCTTATGTTCCTGAATTGTTAGCAAGTCTGCCAATACCTGGCAGGGATGCAACAGGTCTGTTAATCCATTGATAACAGGAATATCTGCATATTCCGCCAGTTGCTCCACTTCTTTTTGGTCAAAGGTCCGAATCATAATACCATCCAAAAACCGCGACAGGGTTTTTGCTGTATCATGGATACATTCGCCGCGTCCCAGCTGAATGTCATTACAACTCAAAAACAGCGCATGTCCTCCCAATTGGTACATACCTACTTCAAAGGAAACCCGCGTCCGTGTGGAGGATTTCGCAAAAATCAGTCCAATCGTTTTCCCTTTTAACAAATGATGCTGTTTTCCTTCTTTGTTATCCTGTTTCAGTTTTGCTGCCAAATTCAGCAATTCTAATACTTCTGCTGTTGATAAATCCTGCAAGCTCAATAAATCTTTCATCGTTTTCCCCTCCCCTTATTTCGTCAGTATTTCTGTCAATGTATCCATAAATTTATCAATATCCGCTTTGGTGATAATCAGCGGTGGCAAAATCCGAAGTATTTTCCCTGCCACACAGCCTGTCAAATAACGTGCATCCAGCAGCGCCTGCTGTACTTTCGCACCCAATCCGTCTTGCAGTTCCACACCAATCATCAGCCCCATACCTCGCACCTCAACAATGTCAGAGCATGTCTGCTGTAACTGCTGCAATTTTTCCATGAAATAGGCACCCATTTCCACTGCATTTTCTACCAGATGTTCCTGCTGCAAAATTTTCATAACACTACAACCGGCCGCTGTAGAAAGTGGATTGCCGCCAAACGTTGTACCGTGGTCACCCGGTGCAAATGCGTCTGCAACCTCCTGTTTCGCACAGAGCGCGCCAATAGGAATCCCATTACCCAACGCCTTTGCCAAAGTAAAAATATCAGGTTCGATATCATAGTGTTCATAGGCAAACAGCTTTCCTGTCCGCCCCATTCCTGTCTGCACTTCATCCACAATCAGCAACGCACCATAGCGGTCTGCAATTTGTTTCACCGCCTGCAAATACTCTTTTGTCACAGGATGCACGCCACTTTCCCCCTGCACCAATTCCAGCATAATTGCTGCAGTTTGTTCTCCTGCCGCCTGCTCTAACGCTTCTATATCGTTGATAGGCACATGATGGAAGCCCGGTGTGAGCGGCTGATATGGCTTTTGATATTTCTCCTGCCCCGTCGCTGCAACTGTTGCCAACGTTCTACCATGAAACGACTGTTTCATCGTAATAATCTCATGTTTCTGCGGTCTCCCTTGTTTATAGAAATAAATCTTTGCCAGCTTGATTGCCCCTTCATTTGCCTCCGCTCCTGTGGAACAGAAAAACGCACGGTCAGCACAAGAATGCTCTACCAATAATTGTGCTAATTTCGCCTGATTTTCAATATAATAAAGACTGGACGTATGTAGTACTTTTTCCACTTGTGCTTTGATATCCGCTGTGAACACCGGATGATGGTGTCCCAAATTTGTCACAGCAATTCCGGCAAAAAAATCTTGATACACATTGCCGGAACAGTCTGTAAGCTGCATACCCTGTCCGCGCTCAAACAGCAGTGGCGTACGACTGCCAAAGGTGTTCATATAGTACTTTTGGTCCAATGCAACAATATCCTGCAACTCCATAACCATTCTCCTTATTTATAAGTATTCATAAATTATACACCTTTTTGCATAAAAATGCAATAGTTTTCCATTACTTTTTTTGAATTTCTTAAAATCAAGCGTATTTTTGTGTAATACTTTGAAATCAAGTGTTTTAAAAAGATAATTCAAAAAATTCAGAAAATTTAACGCACTATTTCTGTTGTTTTTTTTTGAAAAGGTGGTATAATACATTTAAAAGTCAAAGAAAGTCAAAGTCAAATTATTACGAATTTCGACAATCCTATATCAAAAGTGGTGATGCAACATGAAAATGAGTGATTTAATTGAAAATTTCATCAAGGAGATGCTGGAAGCAACCGGCGGTGTTGCGGAATTGCAGCGTAACGAACTCGCCGGAAGATTCAACTGCGTTCCCTCGCAAATTAATTATGTCATCTCCACCCGTTTTACCAATGAACGCGGTTATATCGTGGAGAGTCGTCGCGGTGGTGGCGGATACATTAAAATTCAGCGGGCACAGGTCCCTGCCGGAGACCTTTTGATGCACATTATCAATTGCATTGGCAACTCTATAGATTATGCGTCCAGCCAAGCATGTCTGCAAAATCTGTCCGACTATTCCGTTATTTCGGACCGTGAAAAAAATATCATGCTCGCCGCGCTCAGTGACAAGGTTCTTGCTCTTAGCCAGCCGGCAAAGGACCAAATACGCGCGGCTCTGCTGAAGAACATGTTAATTCGGTTGGTTTAAAGCAAGGAGGTATGAATTATGCTGTGTTCAAGATGTAAACAACGTCCTGCGAACGTCTATTTTTCGCAAAACATCAATGGAAACACCCAAGAATATGAGGTGTGCAGCGAATGCGCCAAGGAACTGGGATTGCTGGAAGGCACAGGGTCCATGTTTAACCTGAACCATTTTCTGGGCGACTTTTTCGGCGCTGCGCCGGGACTGGGTGTTGCACCCACCAAAGCGTGCAGCCACTGTGGTACGACTTACCGCGAATTTTCAAATAATGGTATGTTTGGTTGCAGCCATTGCTACGAGGCATTTTCTGACTATCTGCCGGAACTCATGAACCGTTTGCACGGCGCGCAGCAGCACATTGCACCGCAACAGGCGGCAGAAAATGATAAACAAGATAAAATCGGGCAACTCAAAGCGCAAATTCAACATGCCATTGAACAAGAAGATTATGAACGCGCAGCAAAACTGCGTGATGAAATCAAACAATTGGAGCAAAGAGGTGAGAGCAAATGACAGTGTGGTATAAAGATGCCACAAATCATGATGACATTATTCTAAGCACTCGTATTCGTTTAGCACGCAACCTTTCTGCGTTTCCTTTTAACGGAAAAATGAGTGCCGAAGAAGAGCAGACGGTGAATGAACAAATTTGCCACGCTGTGCTGGATTCCGGTGCAACCGTTGCTTCCTCTTTCCATTACGAGGGCATGGATACCATCACAGACACCCGCCGGCTGGCGTTGATTGAGAAAAACTTAATGAGTCCTCAAATGCAATATCACATGAAACACAAGGGTATACTACTCGGCATGGATGACACAGTTAGCATTATGATAAACGAAGAGGACCATCTACGCATTCAATGTATTCTAGGCGGCTATCATCTGGACGAAGCCTATGAAAACGCGCAGCGCGTGGACCAGATTCTTAGCGAACAAATCTGCTATGCTAAAAATGATACCTATGGATATCTGACTAAATGTCCCACTAATACCGGAACAGGTATGCGTGCTTCCGTCATGCTGCACTTACCGGCACTAAGTATGACAGACAATGTGGAACGCATGATGAATACCGTTGGAAAACTGGGATTCACCGTCCGCGGCATGTACGGCGAGGGCAGCAAAGCCATCGGCGACTTATATCAGGTTTCCAACCAAATCACACTTGGTGTGACGGAACAGGAAATCATCACGAAACTAAAAAATGTTGTTGCTGCTGTCGTCAAACGCGAAAAAGAAATCCGCGCTATGTTACAGCAAAATCACGCGGATGAACTTGCTGACAAAATACTGCGGGCGCGTGGCACCTTGCAATTTGCACACATGCTGTCCAGCAATGAACTGACACAGTTGCTGTCACTGGTGCGCATGGGCGTGGGATTAGGCATTGTAACAGATATCCCCCTCCCCACCTTGACTGCACTGCTGATTGAAACCAAACCAGCAAACCTTATCTTGGGACAAAAAGGAGAGGATACCTCCACTGTCCACAGGGATATTTTACGGGCACAGCAAGTGAAAAAAGCATTCCAATAAAAGGAGGGAATTTAACGCCTTGTCTGCCCACAGCAAAGTGTTAAATTTTTATTAGACTATTTGTGGGCAGAAAGGCTATGGTGATTGTTATGTTTGGATTTACATTATCTCAAAAAGCGGCAGCCGCACTGAAGCTGGCAGAAGAAACCGCAGCTAACCTTGGTCATGGTGTTGTGGGTACAGAACACCTGCTCGCCGGACTGATTCGGGTGGAAGACTGTCTTGCCGCAAAAATTTTGAAATCAAAAGGTATCACTATTGATAAATATATGCAGCAGCTCAACCGCTACTACGGCAATTCTCTTGCCGACAAACCATCACGCAAGGTAGAAATGACACCGCGCAGCAAAAGCGTGCTGCAAATCAGCGTAAATGAATCCCAAAAATTAGGTAACACCTATATTGGTACCGAGCATATTCTGCTTGCCATTATCATGGAGGGCGAAGGCCTTGCTGTTCGCATCCTCCACGAACTAGGCGTGGATGCACAGGATTTATATAATAGCTTGGTTCAGGCACTGACAGAGGGCAGTCCTGCCGCCGCAGTCAAAGGACAAGATGGCAACAACGATACGCCGACTCTGAACCAGTTCGGACGTGATTTGACACAGCAGGCGTCCGAAAACAAGTTTGACCCTGTCATTGGACGGGACAGCGAAATTGAACGAGTAGTAGAAATTTTAAGCCGTCGCACCAAAAACAATCCTTGCCTGATTGGAGAACCTGGCGTTGGAAAAACGGCAATTGTGGAAGGATTGGCACAGCGTATTGTGGCAGGGAACATTCCTGAAAGCTTAAAAAATAAACGTGTTTTCACTCTGGATTTATCTTCCATGCTGGCAGGTGCAAAATATCGTGGCGATTTTGAGGAACGGCTGAAAACAGCGATTGACGAAGTGATTGCGGCCGGCAATGTTATTTTGTTCATTGACGAAATGCATACTATCGTGGGCGCCGGTGCAGCGGAGGGTGCCATTGATGCTTCCAACATTTTAAAACCTGCTCTGGCACGTGGTGAAATGCAGGTCATTGGTGCAACAACGCTGGAAGAATACCGGAAATTCATTGAGAAAGACGCAGCTCTGGAGCGACGGTTTCAATCTGTTAAAGTTGGCGAACCTACGGTTGAAGAAACCATTGAAATCCTTAAAGGAATTCGCGACAAATACGAAGCGCACCACAAAGTGAAAATTACAGAACAATCCATTGTGGCGGCGGCAAAACTATCCGCCCGCTATATCAGCGACCGATTTCTGCCCGACAAGGCTATTGATTTGATTGATGAAGCTGCAGCAACTGTCCGTCTGCGCAACATGACAGCGCCCCCAGATTTGAAAGATTTGGAGGACCAATTAGATCAGCTCTCCAAAGAAAAGGAAGCTGCGGTGATGGGACAGGATTTTGAAACAGCAGCAAAACTACGCGATGAAGAACAGACTCTCAAAAAATCGTTAGACGAGAAAAAGCAGCAGTGGCAAGAAGAAAGTAAAAGTTCCCATCTGGAGGTAACAGAAGAGGACATTGCCGCAAAAATTGCAAAATGGACAGGTATTCCCGTCAACAAATTGGCTGAGGAAGAAAGCGAGAGACTGAAAAATCTGGAACAGGTTCTGCATGAACGCGTTGTTGGGCAAGAGGAAGCTGTTCATGCAGTAGCAAGAGCTGTTCGTCGCGGACGCGTTGGTCTGAAAGACCCTAAACGTCCCATTGGTAGCTTTATTTTCCTCGGACCGACAGGCGTTGGAAAAACCGAACTTTCCAAAGCGTTAGCGGAAGCAATTTTTGGTGACGAAAATGCCATGATTCGTATTGATATGTCAGAATATATGGAGAAACACGCTGTATCAAAGCTGGTTGGCTCTCCTCCTGGCTATGTTGGATATGATGAAGGTGGACAACTAACAGAAAAAATCCGTCGCAAACCCTATTCCGTGATTCTGTTTGACGAAATTGAAAAGGCGCACCCGGATGTGTTTAATATCCTGCTGCAAATCATGGAAGACGGTGTTTTAACCGATTCTCAAGGCCGTAAAGTAGATTTTAAAAATACTGTTATCATCATGACTTCAAATATCGGTGCGCGTCTCATTACAGCAAATAAACGTCTGGGATTCGGAACCAGCGATGACCAACTACGTGACTACGAAAGCATTAAAAACGACGTCATGGGCGAACTTAAACAGGCGTTCCGCCCTGAATTTCTTAACCGTGTGGACGATATTATTGTTTTCCACCAGCTCACAGAGGACAACATCGCCTCTATTGCAAAAATTATGTTAGATGGTTTGATGAACCGTCTAGCTGGAAACGGTATTACCGCTTCCTATACGCAAGCTGTGATATCCTTTGTGGCAAAAGAGGGATTCGATCCTGTTTATGGCGCACGTCCTCTGCGACGCGCAATCCAGTCCAAAATTGAAGACGCATTGGCTGAAGAAATGCTGGATCTCCGTATTGGTGAAGGCGACAGCATTGTGATTGATATAAAAGATGATACGGTCTCTGTTCAAAAATCGGTGACTACTGCCGCAGAATAACAATTAAAAATGCTCCTGACATGGCTTACCCTCAATTTCTTGGTACAGTTTTAAAGGCTGAACGATTTTTTCGTTCAGCCTTTTTTGTGTTTTAGGATGTACTCGAATGATGTAACTCTCCTATTTGCTAGTGCACTTCCACTGAATATTTAATCATTCTCCCTGGAATAAAAATTATACCGTTCAACATCTTCACTCATCGGGAATGATGTGGCCGCCCCCTTTTTTGTAACTGTAATTGCTGAAACTTTTGTTGCATATGCTATGGTTTCATCCATTGACATATGGTCACATATACCTTTGCAGATACCGCCTATAAAGCTATCTCCCGCTCCGGTGCTGTCCACAGCTTTTACATTGTATGCAGATGCACGCTTTATTTCCTGCCCGTCAAAATAAATACACCCTCTATTTCCAAGCGTTATAATCGGATATTTTACACCAAATTTCAAAAATTGATTGATTGCATCTACTTCACTTTGTTCCTGACTCATTTTTATATTTAATATTGCTTCCGTCTCATGTTGATTGGGAATCAACATATCGGTATACGCATATAGCTCTTTTGGAAAATCAATCACCGGCGCCGGATTGATGATGACAAATTTATTCAGTTTCTTTGCAAGCTTTACAGTATATAATATGGTTTCCATTGATATTTCAAATTGCAACACAATCATATCCGCCGCTTCTATCAGCTTTTTATTCTGCGCAATGATATCGCACGTTAAGTATGCATTTGCGCCTTTATTCAAAATAATAAAATTATCACCATCACACACTGTTATCATCGCAATTCCTGTGTTGGCATTTATCTTATTAATTCCCGAAACATCAACATGCTGCTCTTTTAGAAATGTTACTATGGTTTCGCCATATAAATCATTCCCGACAGCGCCTATCATAGCAGTACAGCAGCCCAATCTTGCCGCTGCGACTGCTTGATTTTCACCTTTTCCGCCCGGTGTTATCTTGAATTTTTCACCCGTTACGGTCTCACCCATTTGGGGAAGTCTTTGTGTCTGGATGCTTAAATCCATATTAGCGCTTCCCACAACAAGCACTTTTTTCATGCACACCGCTTCTTTCGTCAATCTAATACAATATGTTTTAATGTCATTTCTACACAATCTAAAATATTTACTTTTCCTACGCCAAAAATTGCGGTATCCAGTGTATTGTGAACCGGATTCTTCCATATATCCTCAATGCCACTGTTTCCATTTCTCATACCGAGAATAGAACCAACTGTGGCACCATTGCAATCAGTATCAAATCCCGTCTCAACTGCCATACAAATGGATTTACCATAATCACCACCTCCATATAATAACGCTGCAACTACAATCATTGCATTTGAAATGGTGTGACACCAGTCATGAATGTCATGGTCATTATAGCTCCTATGAATATTTTCAAAACAATCTGCTTTTGTCATTCCCTTATCATAGTCCTTTAACATGTTTGTTATCGCTTCATAAAGTCTTGAATGTTCCGGTATCTGCGCAAGTCCCCCGCATATGATATCTATGATATTATCTGTAACAGCAGCGCAAGCTATCATAGCAGCGACAAACATCTCTCCATATATGCCGTTTTTTACATGGGAAATGGAAGCATCCCTCCATGCCATTTCTGCTGCAAGCTCCGGATTTCCCGGATTAATATAGCCAAAATAATCGCCGCGTATCTGTGCTCCTATCCATTCCCGATACGGATTTTTATACATAGCAGACTCCGGCGGCTTATATCCTGCAACGAAATTGCGAAATGCTACCCGTTCTGCTGTACAATATGCATTTTTGGGTTGATAATCAAGCCACGCACGGGAAACATCATACGGTGTAAAATCACGTCCGTATTTATCAATAATAAGTTGTGCAAGCACCATGTAGTTTGTATCATCATCCACCGGCGCACATTGTTTCAGCGTATCAGAATAACATTTCCCGATTAAACGATATGTATACTTTTCACAGATTTCCTCGGTTACATCACTTGACAAAATATATCGTTGCATCGGAAAATTACCGGTTTCTTTCAGAAATGGTGCCAATTCATCCGCTTTCATACCTTCAACTGGTTTCCCCAAAAGACAACCGCATACCCGCCCAATCCACGCGCCGTATATTTTATTTTTCAATTCTTTCGCATCCGGCATTTTCGTTTGAAATGTATACGCTTTTCTTTCCTTTTGAATGACATCTAATTCAGATGGCTCATAATATCTATAGTTCTTTTTCATTGGTGCATTTAGAACAAGATGAAATAACACATCAGCGATATCTGCTTTATATTTACCGCCCGGTATTTGGTTCACTGCCTGAAACAAAGACTCATAATCAGCAATGTCAATGCCTTCTTCCATCGTCTGGCGGAATTCTATTGGAAGCTGTTCGGAATATTGTTCCCATTCATGCATAACAGCATATTCCGGCTGAATCGTTTTATCATATTTTAATTCATCGATGATGCGCGCATCACTATCAAATACCAGTGCATCAAGCGAAATTCCAAATAGTTTTGCAATCGTCTTAAGATTAAATAAATCCGGCTGTGCACTATCTGTCTCCCATTTCTGAACAGCTTGACGGGAAATATTCAATTTTGCCGCAAATTCCTCCTGCGACATATTATATTCTTTTCTAATTTTCTTGATATTGCTTGATAATGACATACCAACACTCCTTTATAGATAGCTTGCAAGAGGTTTCTCTCATTATTTTTAATATAACACCAATATCTTTTCTGTGCAACCATTTTTTATTTGCAAAATTTGCAACTTGTAGTTGCATCCACAAAAAACATGTATAATCCCTCTATCATATCATACTAAAACATATAATTCTCCTATTGCATTGAAAGGTTTCTGTTGCATACAGGTTCTCGCGTATTTTTTCTGAAAACGCTTGCATTTTCGTTTGAAATATGATATACTTAAGGTTAGTAAACAGTTTTTTCTTTTGTTATCCATATGGCCCGTTGGTCAAGCGGTTAAGACGCCGCCCTCTCACGGCGGAATCACGAGTTCGATTCTCGTACGGGTCACCAATTATATTTACATGACTGCTTTCATATTTCTGATTTCTCCTGCTTGGCTTCTAATTTTTAAAACTCTTTTATCACCTGTTAATATTTACATTAGCCTTATTTAACTTTTTTCACTGATTTTATAACGATTCAATCTGCCTTGACTTCTAATTATGGGTAAAAGTCAATGCTAATTTAGTTTTTCTTATAAATATAATTATTGTATCATTCAAGCTCCTTCATTCTTTCATGAATCTGAAATGCAATTTTTGCTCCCACTATCATACCTATTTCAAAATAAACCTCTTCAAATACAGATATTTGTTCTGCCAAATATCCTGATATTTCATCATATTCTTTTATATCAGAATACCGCGCTTGGAAGAAAGCCGTTGCTTTTTCCCTTGCCTCGTCAAGGCGTTCTGAATATGTTTTTTCTGAAGGCTTTTTATAACTTTCTCCTCCATATACTAAGAAAGTTTGAAGACAATTTAAGTTTGCCCTCTGTAATAAATCATTAAAATTCATTATTATACTCCTTCCCTATCGTGCAAATTAACATTTAAGACAATCCCTGTTCTATTTTTAAGAAATGGACTGTGCGTTTGTCTTTTTTCTATACTTTCGCCTCCTATCATACAGTTTTTTTGCTTGTTTGTAAAAATTTTTATACTCCAAATTTTATTTTATAATTAATTAATTGATTTAATAATTATATTATATACTAAAAAATAAAGCTTGTCAATGCTTTATTTTTCTTATAAATTCAATATTCATTTATTTATTGACTTTTTTAATTATAAAGTTTATAATTAAACTATAATGTTTATAGCTGAGTTATATAGAGGAGTTGTTAAAATGGGGACAATGGCAAAGCTGATTAATCTTTTATTAATTGAAAGAGATATGGAAAAAAAGGAATTAGCGCAAAGACTTAATACGTCACCATCGAATATTAGTGGAAAACTTCGTCGGGATAATTTTTCTGAAAAAGAGTTACAAGATATTGCGAGAGCTTGTAACGCCACATTTTCAGGGCGCTTTATACTCAATGATACCGGAAAAGAAATTAAATAATTCTGGAGTTTGATGATTATGGGAATGGCGATAAAAGTAAAAATGTTACTTGCTGCAAAAGAAATGACGATTAGCAAGTTAGCAGAAAAAATTGAGCCGAAAACGACGGCTCAAAATATTGGCGCAAAATTAAAGCGGGATAATTTAACTGAAAAAGATTTACAAGCCATTGCAAAAGCATGTGGCGTAACTTTTGAGGGAAATTTTATTTTTGAAGATGGTAGAAAGATATAATAAAAGGGGAACACCTAACGATAGTTAGATGTTCCCCTTTTATTATTGGCGCTCACTTTTCATAAGCACCGAACTTCTTTTTCTTTTATGCTAAAGAAACGCCCTAATTTATGTAGCAGTATCCATGTTGGATAAAGGTTCGTTTTTGGAAAGCTGTCGGAACAGATTTCGCAAAACCAATATCGCCGTGATTGCCAAAATCACTTCCGTCACCGTCTGCGCATACGCCAGACCATAGAGCGGAAACAGTGCATTCAGAATATATAGTGCTGGTATCTCCATCACAATTTTTCTCAAGATAGCAAATACAAATGCCTTTTTCCCCATACCAAGTGCCTGAAAAATACCCACAGCCAGAAAATCCATACACAAAAACGGTAGTCCAAAACACATTCCGCGCAAAAAACTGGTTCCATAAGCAATAATGCTCTCATTTTCCATAAACAACCGAGTGAGAAAACCCGCCCCGAAATAATACAACACCACAACTGCCGCTGTAAACCCAAGAATGATTTTAGCAGAGAAAACAATCGCCCGCTTCATTCGTTTAGCATCTCCGCTTGCATAGGTATAGCTGACAAGCGGCATAATTCCCTGCGAAAATCCCAGCGCGATTTGCATAGGCACCATATTCACTTTATACGAAATTCCCATTGCTGCCACCGCGTCAGAACCGAACGAAGATGTGAAATTATTCAGCACCGTCATTCCCGTTACATTTAAAAGATTTTGAATCGCCGCCGGAATACCCACGCCGCAAACACCCATAATAATTGCCTTCTTAAATCGAAACATACGCGGATTGATACATACATATGTTTTTTTCCGTTTCATATACAGCAGAACAAAGAAATAAATACATGCGGTACAATTAGAAAGAAACGTTGCAAGTCCCGCGCCTGCCGCCCCCATATTCAATCCCTGTGGTAAAATAAAAATCGGGTCAAGCAGAATATTTAATAGACAACCGCTCATTGTGCCGATACTCGCATGAAGGGTTGCGCCCTCCGAACGCACCAGATATGCCATTACCACATTCAGAATTGCCGGTGCCGCACCGCACGCAACCGTCCATTTCAAATAGTCTGCTGTAGCGGCTTTTGTCCCTGCATCAGTTCCTAAAATGTTCAACAATAGATTTTTTCCAATGATGTATAAACAAGAAAAGAGCAGCCCACAAAACACCGCACAATAAAATCCAAACGCCGATGACCGTCGGACAGTATCATACTCTTTTCTGCCGAGCGCCCGGCTCATCATACTGGAACTGCCAACGCCGAATAAATTGTTGACCGCATTAAATGCAAGCAGCAATGGCGCTGCAAGTGTAACCGCTGCATTTTGTATTGGGTCATTCAGCATACCAACAAAATAGGTGTCCGCTAGATTATATATTACCATTACTAACGAACTAATTACCGTTGGAATTGCCATAGACATTACAGCCCGCGGCACTGGCGCCTGTTCAAATAAAAATAATTTTTGTTTATCTTCCATGATTTTTATACCTTTCTTTTTTCAAAACAACTCATCCAATAAAATATAGTGCCGAAACTTTTCTCTGGTTCGGTGTGATTCCCAGTTCCTCAAACAGCCCATTGCAATCACAGCCTACATACTTTTCCGCCATGCTTGCCGTCAAAATTATTCTTCAAATGCCTATAGTAAAACACAATATCCTGATATGAGTCTGCTATGCCGCTGTCGTCCTAATCAACAAAATCCGCGATTTCATCGTCACCTGCGAAAATATTCGGCAGGAAAAAATTTCTATAGGAAAACCAAACGCTGTTCTTACAGCTTGGTTTACTTTAGGCATAAGAGAATCGAATCTCATGCCCCTTTTATGTAAAACTTACTTCTTGTTTTTATCAACCGAAATGTGCCGCCGCGCGTAGACTTTGATGATTGACTTGTTTTAGCAAATCAACCACCGTGGGACAGTCCGCAACAGGGCGTATTTAGAGTTCCGAGAAAAATCAGAACTTCGGTGTGTTTTGGTATTTTTTCCGACAATCAAGTTATCTTTCCAACCGGCGGATATTCATTTTTTAATATTACAAGACCTTCTGCTTGTAGAAAATACTACAGCAAAAGGTCTTGTTAACATATTTACATATGCATTGACACAGGAATTATCCTCGTCATTTATTCGCTCAAATCCATGTCCGCCACAACTGCCGCACAGCGGTCACATAATTCCGGATGGTTTCCATGGCTTC
Organism: uncultured Clostridia bacterium; assembly: GCA_949739095.1. Taxonomy (GTDB): domain Bacteria; phylum Bacillota; class Clostridia; order RUG12999; family RUG12999; genus JAAWTG01. Next base: position 17,511 of record CATIYX010000274.1, read on the forward strand.
CCACAGAATCCGTAAACATCCAGCAACGTTGACATTTCTCGCCCTCTGCCGGCTGCACTTTGACACCAATTCCGGTCAGTTCACTTTTTTCTTCCGGTTCACCTTCGGTCAGTTCCACCTGAGATGCAATGAAAATCATAGGCAGAATCCCTTCATTTTCTTTCAGGAACTGTGCCATTTCACCACTGGCTGTAATGCTTACTTTCGCCGCAAGTGAAGAACCAATAACTTTTTCATTTCGCGCACTTTCCAGTGCTTTTGCCACATCGCTTCTGACATCCAGCAACTTATCGTATTTCTGTTCCAGCGTTTCATTTACATATTGGTCATTTTTCTCCGGCATATCGTTATACAAGATGGACGTTAAATCATCCCCGTCACGGTGTGGCATTGCCGCCCAGATTTCCTCTGATGTGAACGCCAATACTGGCGACATGATACGGACTAACGCGTCCAAAATCAAATACATTGCCGTCTGTCCGCTACGGCGGCTCCCACTGTCCGCTTTTTCTGTATACAGCCGGTCTTTGATGATATCCAAATAGAAGTTGCTCAAATCTACTACACAGAAATTGTGCAGTGAATGATACACTACATGGAATTCATAATTATCATATCCCTGACGTGCACGTTCCACTAAATGATTCAGTTTCAGCAGTGCC
>CATIYX010000275.1 GCA_949739095.1 uncultured Clostridia bacterium
ATCAGGCAAGAGACTGGAACCACGGTGTGTTTGGTGGTGCAACAATAGCTTCTGAAACCACTGCAGCAGCAGCGGGAGCAGTTGGCGTAGTAAGACGCGACCCAATGGCAATGCTGCCGTTCTGTGGCTACCATATGGGCGAATATTTCAGACATTGGATTGAAATGGGTAAAAAGATTCCGAACCAGCCTAAGATTTTCCATGTAAACTGGTTCCGCCGCGGCGACCAGGGCGAATTCCTGTGGCCGGGCTTCGGTGACAACCTCCGCGTTCTGAACTGGATTCTGGAGCGCTGCGATGGCAAAGTGGACGCTGTGGAAACACCGATTGGTTATCTGCCGAAAAAAGAAGATTTGGATTTGTCCGGACTGGACATCTCTGATGAAGTTATCGATGAACTGCTCAGCGTGAAAAAAGAATACTGGGTGGAAGATATTGCAGGTCAAAAAGAATTCTTTGCAAAATTCGGTGACAAATTGCCGCAGGAAATCAAAGATGAAATGGCAAAACTGGAGAAAAACTTCGCATAAGAAATTGTTGCTGATGGGCAGCGCAGTTCTTTGACGGAAATAAAAAAAGGGAGACGCTTATTTCAGAGAAGTTGTCTCCCTTTTTCCTTGCTGCAGCGGAAGGCTGCCGCAATTTATATCACAGCCGCAGGGAAGTAAATAGATAAAAGATAGAAAATAATAGAGTATAGATAAGAGATAGAAAAAATACGCAAATATCTATTCTCTGTTCTTTATTATCTATCCTATATTGCAGCGTTCTACGGTAAGTGACCGGAAACGGACTACTTTTAGAAACATCCAAAACGTGAGGACACGTGCCGTGGTTTGGATATCTCTAGCTGTTCGGAGTGCCGAAGTAACGTATGACTGAGGTATGAGTCGTACATGCAAAAAGCGTAGGAAGGCGGCAGGAGAAATCCCGAGAGGGGATGAATCGACGGCGTAAATCGGAGAAAAGCCCTTCTTGGAAATAAGAAGTGGGAGGGAAACAGGGATGAAACTAATTTATGAAAATGCACTTTCCAGCACGGAGGATATCAAAGGATTCCGTCTGGAGGGCAGCGCAGAAATCTATTTTGAACAAAATAAAATGCGGATGAAAAATGCGCTTCCGCCGGAATTGGGGCAAAAATCAAATTTTGTTTTGTGGTGCCCTGAGGAGTTTCCGGCGGATATCATGGTAGAATGGGATTTCCGTCCGATTGAAGAGCCTGGGCTGGCAATTTTGTTTTTCAGCGCGGCGGGCTGTCAGGGGGAGGACTTGTTTGACAGTTCCTTGCAAACACGTGACGGACAATATCATCTCTACCATTCGGGAGATATCAACGCCTACCATGTTTCCTATTTCCGTAGAAGATATGAGAGTGAACGTGGATTTCATACGTGCAATCTGCGAAAAAGTGCGGGCAATCATCTTGTCATACAGGGCGGAGACCCGATTCCCGATTGTGCGGACGCATTGGAAGAATATCATATCACACTGACCAAAAAGAATGGAAAAATAACGTTTATGATAAATGACCTGACTGTTTTTACATGGCAGGATAACGGCGTGGAATATGGTCCTGTGCATGGCGGCGGAAAGATTGGGTTCCGCCAGATGGCGCCCATGATAGGGGAATATTCTAATTTTAGGGTATTTGAACTGTAAAACATGCGGATAAGAGATTCCGCTTCTTTTTACATTTTCGGACAGCGCCACGCTTGACTTTCCAATATTTTTCTGCTATACTAAATACTGTTTGAGGGAGTAGATGGCTCAATAAAGAGCGGCAAGTCAACAGGCTGGTGGCGTTTTGTCACCTGGTTTGTCTTAAATATCGAGACTCAGGCATAGCTTTGCTGTGCCTGAATGTTATGCAGGTTCAGGTACGGTAATGTATCTGAATTTTTTTGTTTGGATGGAGGACAAGTTATGATGAACGTTTTCATTACCTGTTTGTTGTTTGCGGCAGGGAACGCGCTGGTGGTAAAGGGCGGAGACATTTTTGTTGATGCGGCGAGCTATATCGCAAAAGCTTTTCATATTCCGCCGTTTATTATTGGGGCAACGATTGTGAGCATTGCGACCACTTTGCCGGAAATGATTGTTTCGCTCATTGCGGCAGCGGCGGGAAAAACGGATATGGCAATCGGCAATGCTGTTGGCTCTGTGACCGCTAACACGGCACTTATTATGGCAATCGCAATGATTGCAATGCCTATCGTTTGCGAACGTAAGGAATATTTGAAACAAATCTTGCTATTGATTGCGTCCGCGGCTACGTTGTTTTTGTCCTGTCGGACAGGTGAATTAAATCCAATCGGCAGCCTTGTTCTTACCGTCATCTTTATATTGTTTATCGTGCAAAATCTGTTTTTTGCCAAAAAGGACAGCGGAAAACAGAGCGGACAAGCTAAGACGGATAAAAAGAAATTGTTTATCAATATTGTGCTGTTTCTTCTCGGTGCGGCGGCAATTGTTCTTGGCAGCCGGCTCATGGTGGATAATGGTGGAGAAATTGCAGTTTGGCTTGGCGTTCCGGAACGTATTGTCGCCATCACACTCATTGCCGTGGGGACTTCTCTGCCCGAACTGGTGACGACAATCAGCGCGATTGTGAAAAAAGAGGCGGCACTTTCCGTTGGTAACATTATTGGCGCAAATATCATTGACCTTTCCCTGATTTTGCCGCTATGTTCAGTGGTTTCCGGAAAAACGCTTCCGGTAGCGGCAGGAAGTATCATGATTGATTTGCCTGTCTGTCTCGGCGTTACTTTATTAGCGACAGTACCGTTGATTTTTAGACAAAAAGCCGCAAAGCTGCAAGGTGTACTGCTGCTTGCGTTTTATGCGCTATATATGATAATGGTGATATAGTTTGTTTTTACATATAAATGTCCCGCATGGCTTATGGATTCATGTTGTGTGCGGCAGCCCTCCACGGAGAGCTGCCGCGCTTTATTTTGTCCTGCTGAGTAGATAGTCCACACGCACACCATGAAAATCAGCGAGTGTGATAAGAATATCATTTGGAACATTCGGAAAAGAAAGTGATAACGCTTACAGATAAAAGAATGTATCAATCTGCTGGAGATTTTGTTACGGACAATAAAAACACACCTCCTATGGTGGACTTAAGCAAAAGACCATAGGAGGTGTGTTTTGTCTGGAAAAGCCGTAGGGATGCGACAGGAAACCAACTGTAGCGAGTTATGCTGTATGTTCGCACGGTGCGTCCCGCAGACTGCTTCTATACCTTCTCATTGTCAGGTGATGGGAAGGTATCCGCCAAATTCTCTGCTGGCAAATCCAAATGTTTTATATTTTGTTCGTATTGATGTACATACTGTTTCAAAATGAATTCAATTTCTTTGTTTGCTGAACGACTATTGGCGTGGGCAATACTTTTGATTTTATTCAGCAGTTCTTCTGAAATCCTGAGGGAAAATGGAGAAAAATAATTTCCATACATGTCAGATACACTCCTTCACTTTGATGTCAAAATGATTGTACCATAATTTTTAGAAATTTTATGAATTCATTTTACATGCAAAATGAATTCAGTTTTTTGGAAGAGATTTGACTGGGGAAACGGCGGAAACTGTGGTGAATAGGTGTGTTTACCGCGTTCGGGCGGCTGTGAATTTATATATGAAAAAAGATGGACATGTAAATTTTTTTATGATATACTAAAGGAAACCGTTTTATAAACGAAATAAAGACGGCTTAAAATAGGGGAAATCATTTCCTTTACCGGCAGGAAAAAGTTGCTGCAGGGGTGTTGATACTTGTATGTATAACCACAGTTGGCAAAGGCGGGATGATAAAACCGTAAAATGATTTTAAGTTGCTGTGCCTGATGATAAAAAGAAGGTTCCCGTCTTTTGGCAGATTGGAACCGCCTTTCTGTGCGCAGGGACAAAAGGCGCCTACGGGGTGTGGGCAGAAAGAAAAGGAGGTTATCACAAAATGATATCTTTTGAAGGTCGTTTGCCAAATTATATTCATTGTCTCGGCGGAAAGATTGAAACGACAACGGAACAATATAAATATGGAACGCAAAGTTTGAAATGGGACTATCGGGACGGGTCACAGCTACGGATTCGTGTACCAATTGGATATGCGCCGATTACAGATGGTGATTTGGATCAGACGCGTTATGCCTGCGCATTATATATATTTGGAACTGGCAGCGGTGGTAAGTTAACTGTTGCCTTTTACAAAGAGGGACAGGGGTGCTGCGCGTTTGACATTCAACTGGGATTCAAAGGCTGGCGAAGCGTGAGCGCAGGGTTTGACCGCGACATGAAAGGAGAGCCGGTGTTCGGCATGGACGAGATGGTTCTGGAGATACGCGGCGGTGAAGGCTGCATATTGCTGGATGAAATCGTTCCGGCAAACCGTATGGATTACCGTCACATTATGGCGAGTTATCAGACGCCGGACTTTCAGGTGAAGCTGGCGCCGATTGTCACGGACTGGAGCCTGAAAGATTGTTACCATGTGGACTATGTGGAAGAAGAGGACTTTGAACACATCCGCGATGTGATGTGCAACTACATTATGGAGGAATTCCCATGCAGTTTGTCGCGTCGGGATGAACTGCTCAGCGCCGTGGCTTCGCTGAATATTTCCGAGGGAGAATTTGGTCCTGTGGGTAAACGGATTGAATATGCAAAGCAGCGGGGACAAGTTGGCGCACCTGTCGGCAAACAGCGTGACGATTATGCGGACTTGCGCTGGGTTTCTGATTTGTTGCGCGATTTGGCGGTTTGTTATCGGACGAAACCGGATAAACATATGGAAGCGGCATATCTCAAATTGCTGCGTTTTTTGATGACGCAGGGATTTGTGGAGGGCAGCACTATGGGAACCCATTCCATTTTAGATTATGCACTGCGTCCACTCTATCATTCGTTGCTGCTCATGCAGGATGCGATTCGCGCGGCAGGGTTTGCACCGGCGTTGGCAAACGCAATGCGTTGGTTTTTACATATGGGACGGCGCGGATTTTTGAAAGGGCAGCCGCGTGATTTTGCATCGGCAGATGATTTCAATAATCTTGCACAGGGAATGCTGATTGCCATTCTGTTCATGGAAACGCCGCAGCCGGCAGCAAACTGGCTGATGGCATACCGTGCATGGCTGACAGACAACATGCAGTTCACAGAGGGACTGCTGGACATGTTTAAAGAGGACGGGTGTATTTACCATCATGCCGGGCACTATCTGGCATATGGGCAGGGCGCCATGTCGGGACTTGTGCCGGTGGTTTATGCTTTGACAGGGACAGCATATGACCTGCCACTGCCGGCGTGGGAAAATATAAAATATGTGCTACTGAATATGCGTTTTCAATGTGGCAAGTTGGACTATCCGATTGCATTTTCCGGTAGACATCCGATAGGTACTTGGGCGTTGGATACGACGCCGTTTAAATATTTTGCACTCAGCGCACTGCGGCGGCGGGATGAAGAGATGGTGAGTGTGTATCTGCGTCTGATGGGCAAACCGCAGACACAGATGGATTATATTCTTTCCACGTTTGCCCGTCCTGAAAAAACACCGCAGGGCAACCGGTCCTATCCATATGCCTGTGCAAATGTACACCGGCGCGGCAAATGGGCGGTTGTGACAAAAGGATTTTCTCGCTATCTTTGGGGCAGTGAGATTTATCAGGGCAGCAACATGTATGGTCGGTATCGTTCCTATGGTGTTGTGGAAATGGTGCATGAGGACGGTTTGCGTGCGAGCGGATTTTCTCATGATGGCTATGACTGGAATCGTTTTCCGGGTGCGACTACAGTTGTTTTGCCAATGGAGCAGTTGCGGGCACAGGTACATAATGTGGATGCACAAAGCGGGTTTGAAGAAATGCTGCTGGGTAGCGAGTCGTTTGCCGGCAGTGCGTCTCTGGATGGAAACGGTATGTTTTCCATGATTTTAACAGGACATCCCAAATATGACGGTTCCATGCGTGCGTATAAATCCGTATTTTTAATAGATAATTTCATTTTACTGCTGGGCAGTGGCATTGAAAACAGCAGTCCGTTCGAAACGGAAACGACATTGTATCAAAACGTGATTCGCACAGGCGACATGCCGCCGAATCTTGGCGGCAAAATGATTACGGGTGAAGTTGTGATGAACGGCACCGATGTGCTGGAAGATAACCGTGGTCATAAATATTATCTGCCGGAGGGTACTCGTGTCCGCCTGCACTGTGGCATACAAAAATCCATGAGTTCCACGGATACAGGAGAAACAGAGGGAGCATTTGCCGTCGGCAGCATTTTGCACGGTATCTCGCCTAAAAATGCAACTTATGTTTACGGCATTGGGATTGACGGTGCGCCGGAATTACCCTATCAAGTGTTGCAACAGGATGAACGGGCGCACGCGGCAAGGGTTGGAGAGGTGCTTTGTGCCGCACTGTTTGCGCCGGGAGAGACAGCAGGTATAGAGGTAGATGAGCCGCTTTTGCTGATGATGCGGCAGACGGAAACAGGGATACGGATTGCAGTGTGCAACCCCGATTTGGGACTTTACGACGAAGACCCGACCCAGTTTAACGAATTGGGTATTCAACGTGAGGTCAGCGTATATTCACGGAATTGGCTGAAAAATCCGGTGGCGACCAAGCGGGTACATATACGCCTGCCAGGGCTGTATTGTGACGCAGAGGGAGAGCCGCTGGAAAACAAAGGCGGAAAAACCTGTCTGGCATTGAACCTTAAAGGTGGAACTGTGGTGACACTGGATTTAATGCGTGTTGACTTAAGCGAATAGGCGGATAACATTTTTTTACAGCGATATGGCAAATTTTGTAGAATTGTCAGCAGTTTTCGGGAAATATGGCGACTGAAGGGAATATGGCTCGCCTATGCTTATGTTAGATGGATATAAAAGAGCGCGCCTGCGTA
>CATIYX010000276.1 GCA_949739095.1 uncultured Clostridia bacterium
CCGGAACTGAAAGAAAAGGTTGTTACGATAAATCGTGTTGCCAAGGTTGTGAAAGGTGGTAGAACCTTCCGTTTCAGCGCACTGGTTGTTGTCGGTGACGAAAATGGTCATGTGGGCTGTGGTATGGGAAAAGCTGCTGAAATTCCGGAAGCTGTTAGAAAAGGAATCGAAGATGCAAAGAAAAACATGATTTCTTTCCCGATGGCAGGCACCACAATCACGCATGAAATCGTAGGTAAATTCGGTGCAGGTACAGTACTGCTCAAACCCGCTGGTCCTGGTACAGGGGTTATCGCAGGCGGACCGGTTCGTGCGGTCCTGGAACTGGCTGGCATTCGTGATATCAGAACGAAATCCATGCGTTCTAATAATCCGCGCAACGTGGTTAACGCAACCATCGAAGCGCTGAAAAACCTCAAACAGGCAGACGAAGTTGCTGCACTGAGAGGAAAAGAAGTAAAAGAACTGTTAGTGTAATAGGAGGGAGCAATTATCATGGCGAAACAACTTGAGGTAACACAGACCAAAAGTGCAATCGGCCGCAAAAAAGATCAAATTGCGACTCTCGAAGCACTGGGACTGAAAAAAATCAGAGATGTGAAAGTGCATCCTGACAATCCTCAGATTAGAGGTATGGTAAATAAAGTAACGCATTTGGTAAGCGTTCGCGAGATATAAGAAATTAGACCGAAAGGAGGCGAAGGAAATGCGTCTACATGAACTTTCACCGGCGCCCGGCTCCACGAAAGACGTGAAGAGAAAAGGTCGCGGACACGGAAGCGGAAACGGTAAAACAGCCGGCAAAGGACATAAAGGGCAGAATGCACGTTCCGGCGGCGGTGTAAGACCGGGTTTTGAAGGGGGACAGATGCCTCTCTACAGAAGAATTCCGAAACGTGGATTTACCAATATTTTTGCAAAACAATATGCGGAAGTAAAACTGACAGATTTGAATAAATTTGAAGACGGTACCGTCGTAACGCCGCAGCTCTTGAAAGAATCCGGTGTTATTCGCAAAACTTATGACGGCGTGGTTGTACTGGGAACAGGCAGCATCGAAAAGAAACTGACTGTCCAGGCAGCGCGCGTGACAAAAGGAGCGAAAGAAAAGATTGAAGCAGCAGGCGGAAAGGTAGAGGTGATGTAAGGTGATTAAAACCTTAATTAACGCATGGAAAGTGCCCGACCTGCGGAAGAAGCTGCTTTTTACAGGATTAATGCTGGCAATCTTCCAACTGGGCTGTGTCATTTCCGTTCCTGGCATAAAAAGCGATGCAATCGCCCAACTCATGGGAATTGGTGCAGGTGCAACACAAGCTGGTCAGGCATCAATTTTTAATTTTTTGAACATCATCGGCGGTGGTGCGCTGGAAAATGCATCTATCTTTGCTATGAGTATTACGCCGTATGTAACGGCATCCATTATTATCCAACTTTTGACCGTGGCGATTCCGGCTTTGGAACGTCTGGCAAAAGAAGGACAAGAAGGCAGAAAAATCATTGAAAAATGGACACGCTACAGCACCGTGATTCTGGCGTTCATTCAGGCGTCCGGTATCTATGTTGGTCTGGTGAACAGCAGTCTGGTATCCAATCCGGGATTCATGAGTTTTGCAACGATTGTGATTTCGCTTACAGCGGGAACAGCATTTCTGATGTGGATTGGAGAACAGATTTCCGATAAAGGCGTTGGTAATGGTATTTCAATGATTATCTTTACCGGTATTGTAACACGCGTACCGAGCATGATTCAGCAGTTTATCGTTGCCGTGCAGGGCGGAACAATGTCTTGGCTGATTGGCGTTGTTATTGTCGCAGCCGTTTTGATAGTGTTCGCGCTGGTGGTTTTGATGAACGATGCAGAACGCAGAATCCCGGTACAATATGCAAAACGTGTTGTTGGCAGAAAAATGTATGGCGGACAGAGTACCCATATTCCATTTAAAGTGGCAATGGCTGGTGTTATCCCGATTATCTTTGCGTCCTCGCTGATGGCATTTCCGTCAACGATTGCGCAGTTGTTCGGCGGTGCAAAACAAGGGTCTTGGCTGGAAGGATTTCTGAAATTCATTGGCCCAACATCTTGGTTCTATGCACTGTTGTATTTCATCCTGATTATCTTCTTCACATTCTTCTACACAGCGATGATGTACAACCCAATTGAAATGTCAAACAACATCAAAGCAAACGGCGGATTTATTCCGGGTATTCGCCCGGGACGTCCGACCAGCGAATATATTTCCCGCGTAATGAACCGCGTAACAGTAATGGGTTCTATTTTTATCGCATTTATTGCGGTATTGCCGATGCTGGCGGCTAAAAGCAATGTATCCATTGGATTTAGCGGAACTTCCTTGCTGATTTTGGTTGGTGTTGCACTGGAAACCTACCGTCAGTTGGAATCTCAGCTCATGATGCGTCATTACAAAGGATTCCTCGAATAAGGAAAACTTCCGTTTACCAAAGAGGACGATATTTTAGAAAAGAGATTCAGAGGGGACGATATGAAACTTTTATTATTAGGACCGCCGGCAGCCGGAAAAGGAACACAGGCGGAGAAATTGGTAGAACGCTACCGGATTCCAACCATTTCCACCGGTGCAATTTTCCGAAAGGCGATGGAACAGATGACGCCTTCCGGGAAGCTGGCGAAAGAATATATCGACAAAGGGCAGCTGGTTCCTGATGATGTGACAATTGCTATCGTGCGGGAGCGGCTTGCAGAGGATGACTGTAAAAATGGGTACATTTTGGACGGTTTTCCGCGGACACTTCCGCAGGCACAGGCTGCAGACGATATGGGGATACAGTTTGATAAAGTCATTTTGATTGACGTTGCGGACCAAGAAGTCGTCCGCCGGATTTCAGGACGCAGACAATGCGGCGAATGTGGAGCAGTATACCATATTGATGACAACCCATCTGAAAAAGACAGTCTGTGCGACAAATGCGGCGGAGCGCTTGTGACCCGCGACGACGACACAGAGAAAACTGTGAAAATACGGCTGGAGGTCTATCATTCTCAAACAGAGCCGCTGATTCGCTTCTATCGTGAAAAAGGAAATTTGGTTACGGTGAAGGGACAGAAGGAAGTGGAGCATACGACTGAAATGCTCTTTCAAGCGCTTGACAAATGAGAAGGAAGGTGCCCGGTTGATTACAACAAAAAGCAAACAAGAATTAGATTTGATGCGGCACGCGGGGAAGATTCTTGCGGAAACATTTGAAGTTCTGCGGGAAGAAATTCGCCCGGGTGTCGATACGAGACATCTGGACCAGCTGGCATATGATTATATTATCAGCAAAAATGCAACCCCATCGTTTAAGAACTATAATGGGTTTCCGGGAAGCATTTGTGCTTCACCGAATGAAATGGTGGTGCATGGAATTCCTTCCAGGCAAGTAAAACTGTCGGAAGGTGATATCATTAGTCTGGATGTTGGCGTCTGCTACTGCGGTTATCATGCGGATGCGGCGAGAACGTTCCCGGTCGGAAGCGTTTCGCCGGAAGCAACCCGTTTGATAGAGGTGACACGGCAAAGCTTTTTTGAAGGCATTTGTAAAGCCAGAGCGGGAAACCGCCTAGGAGATTTATCGCACGCAGTACAGGCATATGTAGAGTCCCATGGTTATTCAGTCGTTCGAGATTTAGTCGGCCATGGAATCGGCGCCCATTTGCACGAGTCACCGGATGTGCCGAATTTTGGTAATCCGGGACGGGGGATCCGCTTTGTACCGGGCATGACCATTGCGGTAGAACCAATGGTCAACGCAGGTGACTTCGCGGTACGCGTGCTGAAAGATGGGTGGAGTGTTGTGACAAAAGACGGAAGTTTATCTGCCCATTATGAAAACACGATTATCATAACGGAGGATGAACCGGAAATCACAACGATAGGTGATGGAACATGCTAGAAATGAAAACCGGAAGCATTGTCAAATCAATGGCGGGGCACGACAGTGGGAATCTTTTTCTGGTGCTTCGGCAGGAGGGAGACTATGTTCTGCTTGCC
>CATIYX010000277.1 GCA_949739095.1 uncultured Clostridia bacterium
AAATAAAAGATTAAGAAAGGACGTGTAAGAATGGACAACATCAAAGAAGTGAAAAGGCGGATGAACGTACAGCAGATAAGGGAGTTTTTGTTGTATGGGACGGATGGAGACACAAAAAAGCAGCCGACTGTGGAGCGGCTGGCAGACTTGCAGCGGGAGCTGAGCGAATATATCAAAAACAACGTGGGAGAGAAAGCAGGATATCGTATAGAAGGTCTGGTATACAGACTGATGGATGAATGTGAAAATGTCTTTTTTGAAAAGGGAATGCAGGCGGGTACGCGCATACTGTTGGGAATGCTGGGTCTCGAGAAGCTGTCGGAATGAACAATATGACCGGAAAGGGGGCAGCAGCCGGTAACAGCCATTTTAAAAATATGAAATCTTCGGACATGCGCCGAAGATTTCATACCCTACGGCGTTTGGAGTGCCGAGGGACGAGGCGCGACGCGTGAGCGGAAAACGCCGTAAGGGGGTGCTCACGAGAGGGATAGTATGACAGCGACCAAAGGGAGCTGGAAAAAATCCCCCTCGTGAAAGGTTTGCCTTGACAAATGGGGAAAACTATGATATAAATAGAAGAAAGGCTTTGACGGAACGAGTAGCCGGAGAAGAAGCAGACAGAGAGAGTGGGGAATAGCTGAAACCCCAGTCCTGTGGAATTTCGGTGAAAACCACTCCTGAGCCGCGTGCGATGAGCATTGCCGCTTTCCTGCGTTACAGGGATAAGGTTTATCAGAACCTGAAAGTGAAAAATCAAGGTGGAACCGTGCAAAAAGAATTATTTGCACCCTTGAACAAACGTGAATTCGTTTGTTTAGGGGTGTTTTTTGTTTGATGTTGTCTATTTTTGTCGATGATAACGCAGGGCGGCGAGGAACCTTATCTAATGCTCTTGCCGTTCGCTCTATGATGGGCGATGCCCCTATTAAAAATAGTATGCAGATAAACACATAAGGAGGTATTTTATCATGAAAGTAATTGTCAAAGACGGAAGCGTGCAGGAATGTACGTTTGAGGACGAACTGGGCAGAGACGCCCTGCGGCACACGGCGTCGCACATTTTGGCGCAGGCGGTGAAACGCTTGTATCCTGAAACGAAACTCGCAATCGGACCTTCCATCGCGGACGGATTTTACTATGACTTTGACCGCGAAACGCCTTTCACAGAGGAAGAACTGGAGGGATTGGAAGCAGAGATGGCGCGTATTGCCAAAGAAAATCTGAAACTGGAGCGGTTCACGCTGCCGCGTGCGGAAGCAGTGAAACTGATGGAAGAGCGGCAGGAACCGTATAAACTGGAACTCATTGCAGACTTGCCGGAAGGAGAAGAACTGAGCTTTTTCAAACAAGGCGAGTTTGTGGACTTATGTGCAGGACCGCATGTGACCTATACTTCGGCGGTCAAAGCATTCAAATTGACGAGCGTTGCGGGCGCATACTGGCGCGGCAGCGAGAAAAACAAAATGCTGACGCGTATCTACGGCACGGCGTTTGCGAACAAAACAGATTTAAACGCGCATTTGGAACGGCTGGAAGAAGCAAAAAAACGTGACCACCGTAAGCTGGGGCGCGAATTGGGCTTGTTCCGTATCATGGAAGAGGGACCGGGCTTTCCGTTCTTCCTACCTAAGGGTATGGTGCTGAAAAACACGCTCACCAAGTATTGGCGGGAGATTCATACACGGGAGGGATATGTGGAAATTTCCACGCCCATCATGCTCAACCGCGAACTGTGGGAAACCTCGGGACATTGGGACCACTACAAAGAAAACATGTATACCACGGAAATTGACGATACGACTTTTGCTGTCAAACCTATGAATTGTCCGGGCGGTATGCTGGTTTATAAGAGCGAACCGCGTTCCTACCGCGACCTGCCCATGCGGATTGGCGAACTGGGTATCGTGCACCGGCATGAAAAATCCGGCGCGCTGCACGGCTTAATGCGTGTGCGCTGTTTCACACAAGACGACGCGCATATCTTCATGACGCCGGAGCAAATCAAATCAGAAATCAAAGGCGTTGTGCGCATGATTGACGAAGTATATAACCTGTTTGGATTCAAATATCATGTGGAACTGTCCACGCGTCCGGAGGACAGCATGGGCAGCGACGAAGACTGGGAAAATGCAACGGACGCTCTGCGGCAGGCGCTGGAGGAACTGGAATTAGACTATGTAGTCAACGAAGGAGACGGCGCGTTTTATGGTCCCAAACTTGACTTCCATCTGGAAGATTCCATCGGACGGACGTGGCAGTGCGGCACGATTCAGTTGGATTTCCAACTGCCGCAGCGGTTTGATGCGGAATATACCGGCGCGGATGGACAGAAACACCGCCCCATTATGATTCACCGTGTGGTATTCGGTTCCATTGAACGCTTCATCGGTATTTTAACAGAGCACTATGCGGGTAAATTCCCGACATGGCTGGCGCCGGTACAGGGGAAAGTGCTGCCTATCACAGACCGCAATAACGAGTATGCAGAGCGGTTGTGCGAGCAGCTTAAAGAATGGGGTGTCCGCTGTGAAGTGGATGAACGGCAGGAAAAAACAGGCTTCAAAGTCCGTGAAGCACAGCTTGCCAAAATTCCGTATATGCTGGTCGTAGGCGACCGCGAACAGGAAGAAAATACGGTTTCTGTTCGTCAGCGCGACAGCCAAAAGACGCAGGGCATGAAAGTCGCGGAGTTTGTAGAACACATCACATCGGAAATATACAACAAAAAATAATGGTAACTGCATTTTAATTTTAAAGAGGGCTGTTGCGTTAAGAAAGTATTGTACAAATGAAACAATCATTCCGTTTATAGAGGCGGCTGACAGCCGCCCGCGTGTGACCAATGTCGCCTAGGATTGTTATGTTGTACAGATTGTAACGCAATAGCCTCTTTTTATACGGTTTAGAGAATGACATTTTTGGCGGAGAAGAAAATTGACAACATACCAAAAAATAGCTTGACAAAAAAGAAAAAAAGTGGTATTATTTAGTTAGTTGAGACAAACTACTGTAATCGTGAGCGTTTTTCTTTTTGCAATATAGTTAGTTTGTGCTAACTTAAGAAATAAAAAGACGGAAAGAGAAAAGAGGTGAAGAGACGGGTGAGTATAGTCATCATTGGCGGCAATGAACGAATGGTATGTCAATATGAAACCATTTGCAAATCCTATGGCTGTAGAGCGAAAGTGTTTGCAAAAAAGCATGGGGCGTTAAAAAAGAGCTTAGGCGCACCGGATTTGATGATTTTGTTCACAGCGACGGCTTCTCATAAAATGGTCGGATGTGCGCTTTGTGAGGCGAAACGTGCAGGAATACCGGTGGCGCGGGCACATTCGAGCAGCGCGGCGGCGCTTACCAAAATATTGGAAGAATATTGTACGGACAGCGCATCTTTATCGGCGTAAATAAAAGAGACCCTACCTGTTGGTAGGGTCTCTTTTATTTATAGCTCCGGCTTTTTACGTGCTTTAAAAATTAGCATCATAGGACGGCGCATTTCATCTTTCATGCCGGGAATGTCCATCATGTGTGCGGGTGGTTGCGGCTCTGTAAGACAGAGCAGTTCAAAGCCGTTTTCCAGCAGCCCACTGGTATAGGTGGTTAAGGTTTTGTGATATTTGGTAATCGATTCGCCTAAAAAGACCGCGGTGCGTTTTCCTTCGTAGAAATAGTTATCGACCGGAAAGTGCAGAATGTTTCCATGTTCATCATAGTGCCATTCTTGCGGTCCTTGTGCAGTAAAAACAGGATGTTCCACAGAAAAGATAAATATACCGCCAGGCGACAGACAATGCCAAACCTGCTTAGCAATCGCGTCAAACGATTCCACGTAGTGCAGTGCAAGAGAACTGAGCACAATATCGAAAGATGCGGGAGGAAAATCCATATGTTCCATAGCCATGCGTCGGTAGGTAACTTGAGGAAAGGTGTTTTTCTGCTGCGCTACCTCCAGCATTTTTTGAGATAGGTCAACGCCTAAGACTGCTGCTGCGCCGTGCTCGGCAGCATAGAGACAGTGCCAGCCGTAACCGCAGCCCAAATCCAGTATACGCTTGCCTGTAAAATCCGGCAGCAATTGCTGCAAGGTTTTCCACTCGCCTGCACCGGCAAGCCCTTCCTTGGAACGACTCATTTGTCCATATTTTTCAAAAAAGACAGGATTATCATATTTATTTTCTTTCATTTGAAACGCGTCTCCTTCACAATTACCATCAATAAAACGTTATTTATGCTGCTGCACCCTGTGGTTCATCTTTCAGCCGGAACTGTTTCCATTTGCCTGATTTCATGCGCCATGTAAACAGCGTCACACGGAATAGCCAATCCATCACCATGGCAATCCATACGCCAACTGCACCCCATCCACAAAATACGCATAATACATAGCTGAACGCAATGCGGAACGCTGCCATGGAAAAGATGGAAACAACCATAGTGAAACGTACATCATTTGCTGCGCGCAGGGCGTTTGGCAGCGTGAAGGATAGCGGCCATAGCAGCATGGCACAGCCATTGTGAATGAAAATGAGAACATATGCCAGTTGCAGCGTCTCGCCGGAAAGCTGGTAGATGTTCAACAGCAGCGGAAGTGAAAGCAACAAGGCGGCATTGAGAAGAACCGTACAAAGATAGGTGATTTTCAGCAGTTTTTTGATGTAGTAAACTGCCTGCCGCCAGTCGCCCGCACCTACGCAGCGCCCGACAACCGTAATAATAGCAAGATTCATTGCCTGTCCGGGAATGCAGCCCAGTGCATCAATGTTGTTAGCAACCGCGTTTGCAGCGATTTGGACGGTGCCAAACAGTGAAATCATACTCACTACCAGCACACGCCCAAGTTGGAAAAAACTGTTTTCCAGTCCGCTGGGAACGCCAATGCGTAAGATACGGCGCATAAGCCCAAAATCGGGGCGGGGAAATATGCGTTCCACATAGAGCGTGTCAGTGGGACGCGTCACCAACACCAGCATTACACCTGCCGCGATAATACGCGAAACCAGCGTGGAAATCGCCGCACCCGCCACGCCCAAACGAAACACAAAAATCAACAGCGCGTTGCCTGCGAGATTCAATATATTCATCAGCGCCGATACCTGCATGGAAATTTTGGAATTGCCTTTAGCGCGAAACAATGCCGCACAGGCATTATAGACAGCCAAAAACGGAAAAGAAAGGGCGGAATAGAACAAATAGGTCAGGGCATTTGCCATAACGTCCTGTTCAATGCTGCCAAAAAACAGCCGCAAAAGCGGACGTTTGAAAAGCAATGTCAGACCCATGACCGCCAGCGCCAACGATGCACACAGCAGCAAAAGCTGTCCCGCCGAAGCACGCGCCTCCTCCTGCCGCCGTGCGCCAATGAGTTGTGAAGTGACGACTGCTCCGCCTGTTGCCATGGCGGCAAAAATGTTGATAATGACGACATTTACCATATCTACCAGCGATACGCCGGAGACCGCAGCTTCTCCGATGGAGGAAATCATCATGGTATCCGCCATGCCGACTGTAATCGCAAGAATTTGTTCAATCACCAGCGGCAGAATCAACCGTTTTAAATCCGTGCCGGAAAACAATGGATTGTTGGGAAGATACCGCTGTGCAGTGCGTTTCATGTTTTCAAGACCTCTTTTCCAAACCGATAGGGCATAGCCTCTATGATATTCTGTTTACCAGTATATCATAACCAGAAAAAAATGTCTATAGCAGCGGGCAGGAGAAAACATAGAAGCAGGAGAAAAACGGAAACAAGTTCCTTTTTATGCATAAATCCGGTAGGAAAGTAAAAAACGTGAATGCAAGAAGAAAATACCAGAGGAAAATGCGGCAGAAAAAACGTCTATATATATAGACAGATGATAGTTTTATGAAAAATCATTACATAGCAAAAGAACAAAACCGATACTTTCGGGGACATGCGTACTCAAAGCAACAGTTTAAAAGGAAAAATAAGCGGACAGATTCCGTCAGGAATTTGTCCGCCAAAACGCCTGAAAGCCGTGCTGCGGTTCTTTGAGACCTCAGGGGCGGGCTTCCGCCAGCTTTTAACCTTCGGAAGGGAACATTTTATGAGCCTGCCGGAACCGACCGGGCGTCATAGCAGTATAGGATTTAAACTGTCTGGAAAAGGTGACGGTGTTGGTATAGCCGCAGTGTTCGCTGATTTGCTCAATGGACCAGTCTGTTTCCAACAATTTTTGTTTAGCGGCGTCCAAACGAGTGCTGGAAAGATAGTCTAAAATTCCCACGCCAAAATGTTCTTTAAACTTTCGTGACAAATAGGCAGGTGTTTTATAAAACTTGTCCGCCAAAATTTTCAGGTTCAGATTGCTGTCATCATAATGAGCGCGGATGTAGCTTGCAATTCGTTCCTCCAGTGACACTTGAGTGCTGATTGCATCGGGCAGACTGGTTACCATTGTTAAAAATTCGTCTGTGATTCCCAGCAGCAGTGAAGTGGATTTTGCTTCAATTACTTTATAGGCAATGTTGGTTTCATAGAACTTACTTTTAATATCTGCCTGTGTGCGCCGCTCCAACTCTTGCGCCGCATCGTTCATCATGGTGAGCAGATTAAACTTTACGTCATTCATATTTTTACGGTTTTCCGCGCAAAGTTGAATCATGCCGCGCACCACATCGCGCGCCTGGTCGGACCTGCCATCGGCAACGGCAGCGGTGAACAGATTGATATATTTTTGATATCCGCCGCCGGTCACAATAGGAGACGTGTTTTCTTGCTGCACCACGCCGGGGCAGCCGCGCATTTCCGCACTGTCTAATTGGTGGCTTGCCTCCTGCCATAGCGTCTGTATTTCATCTAAGTTTTGACAGATATCGCTAAGTGTGACATATGCATCAATACCCAGATAATCTTGTAGTTGGCGATAAGCATGTTCGACATCATCTATCCGTACTTCTGTGTCTGAATTGAACAAAAACACAATTGTTTCACCCTGCACGGAATGATAGATGCTACAGGTTGCGCCCAGCAGTTCATCAAAAATGTTTGTCACAGCCGTGTACATTAAACTGCGCAGCGATTTCACATTGTCGCCTACTTCGGGCGTATAGATACCCATGTTTTCTACACGCAGCAAAATCAACTGAAATTGTGTGTGGGAAAATTCTAAAGGCGGGGCCGTTTGCATATCGCCATGAATTATGTGGGTAATAAAACTATCCGCTAAGAAAGAGCGGCTTTGCATAATATAATGAAGATTGCGCGAAATACTTTGCTGAATCAATTCAAATTCATCACCCTCAAAAGTGTTAGTGTCAAGTAAGTTCAAAATTTCTTGTACAGGGCGGATTTGTTCCAAAACAAAGCGGCGAATGACCAGTGCGCCAATAGAAAATGTTGCCAGAACCACAAGGAATATCAGCAAAAACAGCAGCCGTAGTTGCGCGATAACTTCATCTTCTTTTACAAGAATAAGATAACTGAAACTGTAAAAGGAAGAATGACTGATAATATAATGGGTACCGCTGTGTGTGATTTTTTGTGCTGTTCGTTCCGGCAGATTTTGCAGTAAGGCATCCAGATGCAACGAAGCAGGCAAATTATTGTTAGAGGTGAACGCCACTTGATTTTGACCATCAAACAAAATCAAATTTGTTTCCCCGTAGAGATTCGTGTTCGTATTGAGTTTTGCCAGACGGTCGGCAGGAATTTGGATAGCAAGTGTGACAGCAGCTTGTCCCGCGTTATCATTCATGCTTTTCAGATATAAAATACCATCTGTTGTGCGTATTAAATCACCGGTATGGAAGGTGCGCATCAGTTCCCGCCATTCGCTTAGCGGCTGCGTAAACACAGTAGAAGATGCTTCATAATAGTTTGTAATGGTATCTCCGCCGTATCGATACCCCACAACATAGTCATATGCATCAAAAAAGATAAAGATATCACCGAATAAACCATCGCTGGAGGAAGAAGTAAGAGATAGCTGGCTTTTCAGCGCACTATATTGGGTTGGCGTTGGCGTGTTGCCTGCCATGGCAATGCGAATTGTAGAATCGCTTAATAATGTGTTATAGGTAATTGTGAGACGTGTCAATAAATCTTCAACAAATTTTTCATTGCCACTTAATTCGTTTTCCAACTTGCTTTCTGAATATTGATAAATATAGGAAGCGGCAGTGACATAGATTGATACGCTAAGTAGCAGTGGAATAAGAAACACCACAATATAGCTATACGCCAGTTTCTTAGAAAAACTGTTTTTAGGGAGCAAATTCATAATTCAATTCACCTCTTTCGGCAATAAATCAATTGAAAAATACTTGAATCATTTTTTAAAGAGTATACCACAAAAAGTGAAGAAAGTATATACAAAAACGAAAAAATACAAAAACGAAACAAACTAACAAAAACTAAAAAAACGTCAAAAAGTGCGATTCTGTATTGCGTTTTTTCTTTTGTTTGTTGAAAAAATGTATGTTTTGCGTTATGATGGTCTCATATACAAAATGCGAAAGTGCCCATTGCGGCGCCAGTAGCGATTTATATGTAAATGATAAAAATAATACAAAGGGAGGAACATCTCATGAAAAGAAAATTATTTGCATCAGTAATGGCAGGTATGCTGGCATTAACATTGCTTGCAGGCTGCGGCAACGGTGAAGTCAAT
>CATIYX010000278.1 GCA_949739095.1 uncultured Clostridia bacterium
AAACTGCAAGGTGTGCAGATCAATGATAAGCACGTTGAGGTTATTATCCGTCAGATGATGCGTAAAGTGCGGATAGAGGAGCCGGGCGATACAGAACTGCTGCAGGGTGCAATGGTTGACCGCTATGAATTTGAAAAATTGGTTGAAAAATGCGAAGCAGAAGGCAAGAATCCGCCGATATGCCAGGATGTATTGCTAGGTATCACCAAAGCTTCTTTGGCAACGGATTCGTTCCTGTCGGCGGCATCGTTCCAGGAAACGACCAGAGTGCTGACAGAAGCGGCAATCAAAGGTAAAATTGACCCGTTGGTGGGCTTGAAAGAAAATGTTATTATCGGAAAACTGCTTCCGGCAGGAACAGGAATGTCCGTATATAATAATATTGACGTCAAAGAAATCCGTTCAAATGAAATAAATTTGATGGAAATCTAAAAAAAGTATTGACAAAACGGTCCAAATGATATACAATATGATAGGTTTAGGGTATTTTACCATATCCTAAGCCTATCTTTTGTTTACCATAAATTTTCATTTTCAGGAGGTGAAAAGATTGCCAACATTTAATCAATTGGTGAGAAAAGGAAGAAAAACCGTGGAACAGAAATCCACAGCACCGGCTCTGCAAAAAGGTCTGAACTCGCTGAAGAAAAAAGCGATTGATCAGAGTTCTCCGCAGAAACGTGGCGTTTGTACAACGGTGAAAACAATGACGCCGAAAAAACCGAACTCTGCATTGCGGAAACTGGCAAGGGTAAAACTGACAAACGGAATTGAAGTATCTGCTTATATTCCGGGTATCGGACACAACCTGCAAGAGCATAGCGTTGTTTTAATCCGTGGTGGCAGGGTGAAAGATCTCCCTGGTGTAAGATACCATATCATCCGCGGAAGTCTGGATACACAAGGCGTTGCAAACCGCAACCAGTCCAGAAGTAAATATGGTGCGAAAAAACCGAAGGCTGCGAAAAAATAAGACGCAGTGTGAGGTCAAACTTTTGAGATGATTATTACCACAGTAGGACTATTTCAGTGCGGCTGCGGATTACTATAAATGAATGGCTAATCCTAAACATGTAGCGGCACGAGCGAAAAAAAGAATTTTTTCGAGTACCTGTGAGATCATTTTAGTAATGAAGGAGGGAAGATACAGTGCCAAGAAGAGGTTATGTAGCAAAAAGAGATGTTTTGGCAGATCCGGTTTATAACAGTAAACTGGTCACCAAATTAATCAACAATATCATGCTGGACGGTAAAAAAGGTGTGGCACAGAAAATCGTGTATCAGGCATTTGAAATTATCCAGGAAAAAACCGGTCGGGAACCGCTGGAAGTATTCAAAGAAGCACTTGAAAACATTATGCCTGTGCTGGAAGTAAAAGCACGCCGTGTTGGTGGTGCGACTTACCAGGTGCCGATTGAAGTGCGTCCGGAAAGAAAACAGACCTTGGGATTACGCTGGCTGACAACCTATTCCAGAGCGCGTGGTGAAAAAACCATGAAAGAACGCCTTGCAGCAGAAATTCTGGATGCAATGAACGGAACAGGTGCGGCAGTGAAGAAACGCGAAGATACGCATAAAATGGCTGATGCAAACAAAGCGTTTGCACATTTCAGATGGTAATGCGTACACGAAGAGATTCGCGAAAATAACAGAACTTTTGATAAGAGCGATGCAATGGGTGGGACTAGCTATTTGGCAGTCCTGCAAAAGGAGGAATTTCCATGCCGAGAGAATATTCTCTTGACGTTACGCGGAATATTGGTATCATGGCGCACATTGACGCCGGTAAGACCACCACGACAGAACGTATTTTGTTCTATACCGGTAAGGTGCATAAAATCGGTGAAACCCATGATGGTGCTGCAACAATGGACTGGATGGAACAGGAGCAGGAACGTGGTATTACTATCACATCTGCTGCGACCACCTGTGTCTGGAACGGGCACCGTATCAATATTATTGATACGCCGGGACACGTGGATTTCACAGTTGAAGTGGAACGTTCTTTGCGTGTTCTGGATGGTTCCGTCACTGTTTTGTGTGCAAAAGGCGGCGTTGAACCACAGTCTGAAACCGTTTGGCGTCAGGCAGATAAATATGGTGTGCCGAGAATGGCATATGTAAACAAAATGGATATTATGGGTGCAGATTTCTACAATGTTGTCAGCATGATGAAGGAGCGGCTGCAGTGTAATGCGGTGCCGGTTCAACTGCCGATTGGTGCAGAAGAAGACTTCAAAGGTCTGATTGACTTGGTAGAAATGAAAGCCTATATCTATACTAATGATTTGGGAACCGACATTTCTGTGGAAGAAATTCCGGCAGATATGAAGGATAAAGCGGAAGAATACCGCAATGCAATGGTGGAAACCATTGCGGAAACTGACGAGGAACTGATGATGAAGTACCTCGAAGGAGAAGAATTGACCGAACAGGAACTTAAAACAGGTATCCGTAAAGCAACGATTGGTTTGCAGATGGTACCGGTTCTGTGCGGAACTTCTTACAAAAACAAAGGCGTTCAGAAATTGCTGGATGCAATTGTTGAATTTATGCCGGCTCCGACGGATGTACCGCACATCAAAGGTATCATTCCGGGAGATGAAAGCGAAGAAGAACATGAACGTATTTCCAGTGACGATGAACCGTTTTCTGCTCTTGCATTCAAGATTGCAACAGATCCATATGTTGGAAAATTGTGTTTCTTCCGTGTTTATTCCGGTAAGGCTGAAGCAGGTTCCTACGTTTTGAACTCCACAAAAGGACAAAAAGAACGTTTGGGACGTATCCTGCAGATGCATGCAAACCACCGAGCAGAACTGAAAGAAGTTTATGCAGGTGATATTGCGGCGGCCGTTGGACTCAAAAACACGACAACCGGTGATACGCTTTGTGATGATGCACATCCGATTATTCTGGAATCTATGGAATTCCCGGATCCGGTTATTCGTGTTGCAATTGAACCAAAAACAAAAGCAGGTCAAGAAAAAATGGGTATCGCGCTGGCAAAACTGGCAGAAGAAGACCCGACCTTTAAGACCTATACAGATGAAGAAACTGGTCAGACGATTATCGCTGGTATGGGTGAGTTGCATCTGGAAATTATCGTAGACAGATTGTTGCGTGAATTTAAGGTAGAAGCGGATGTTGGTAAACCGCAGGTATCTTATAAAGAAACTATCACCAAGAGCGTGGAAGTGGACAACAAATATTCCCGTCAGTCCGGTGGTAAAGGGCAGTATGGTCACGTTAAAATCCGCGTAGAACCTTTGGAACCGGGCGCTGGTTACGAGTTCGTAAACGAAATCGTCGGTGGTGCGATTCCGAAAGAATATATTCCGGCAGTAGATGCTGGTATTCAAGGCGCTATGCAGGCTGGTGTGCTGGCTGGCTACAATGTAGTTGATGTGAAAGTCACATTATATGATGGTTCCTATCATGAAGTCGACTCTTCTGAAATGGCATTTAAGATTGCCGGTTCTATGGCATTTAAAGAAGCTTGCCGTAAAGCAAGCGCAGTCTTGAAAGAGCCAATCATGAAAGTTGTTGTTATTGTTCCGGAGGAATACATGGGCGACGTTATCGGCGACCTGAACTCCAGACGTGGACAAATTCAGGGTATGGATGACAGAAGTGGTGCAAAACAAATTGATGCGTTTGTTCCGCTGTCTGAAATGTTTGGTTATGCAACAGATTTGCGTTCCAACACACAAGGGCGTGGACAATACAGCATGGAACCGGCACATTATGCTGAAGTTCCGAAGAGCATTCAGGAAAAAATCGTATCGCTGCGTGCGAAAAACGACTAATTTTAGGTGTGCTTAAATTAAATTTCATAAAACACTTGATTTTTTATGAAAAAAATATTACAATATATGTATATACTTTGAATATTAAGAAGAAGATAATGTAAAGGGAGGAAAAACAAATGGCAAAAGAAAAGTTCGAGAGAACCAAACCGCATATCAACATTGGAACCATCGGTCACGTTGACCATGGTAAAACAACTC
>CATIYX010000279.1 GCA_949739095.1 uncultured Clostridia bacterium
AGTTTTTCATGCCGCATATAGATAACTTATCCTGCTTCTTTTGAACTAATTTTTATATATTTAAGCTAATATAAGAGGACCTGCTATCTTAGCAGGTCCTCTTATATGCTATATATTCTTTTATTCGCCCTGCTGACCTATCGTTGCCAGCACATGGTTATATTCCTCCATGATTTTTTCATGAAACAGATTTCTCGTTTCCTGATTGATGGGATGCACAATATCCTTATATTCTCCATCTGGCATACGTTTGCTGGGCATTGCAACAAAAAGTCGGCCTTCATGTTCTACCACTTTAATATCATGCACTGCAAAACATTCATCCAAAATCACGGATACAATCGCTTTCATTTTTCCTTCTTCTGTCATTTTTCGTATTTTTACTTCTGTAATTTGCAAATCTGCCACCGCCTTATGCTTCTTTTGTCTGATGATAAAAATATTAAATTTCTATCTCTTTTAGCCTGTGCAGATTTATGTTCAATATGTCAAGCAGTTTTTTGGTCAATTAACAAGGATTCCAACTCATCAGTATGAAACTGCTTTTTTGCATTATGTCTGTAGTTACGGAAAAATTTAGCATTTTTTTCATTACTAAACAACATTATTGCGGCTCTAGTGCTGCTCTTTGCAATGGATAATATTCCATCCATCGCCTGTTTTTCCAGTTCTCCGTATGTACTTCTCCGCTATATTCTATCCAAATATATCCAGAATCATCTTGAAATGCTATTGCTCTGTTTTTTTATATTATGTGTTTCTTTTAAATTTTTATTTAATTTATTTTTTACACTATATCAGCTGAGAACCCCACTTTTTTCTTCTGCTTCTTATTCTGTTCCTATAAAAGAAAATGCCGTTTCCCACCTCTATACCCATTCAAAATGTTCTTTGCCCGCTCCCGCTTCAAAATGATATTTCACAATTCCCAAATCTGTTTCCGTAAAAATACCGTTATTACAAAAAATGGAAACTTTATTTTCCTCCCCCTTGATTGTAAACGCCTGTTTATTCAATGCAGTCGGTGCAAGAAGCGCTGCGTTCACCCCATGGGCAAACCATTCCGGCGCAGTACCGTTATAGGAACTGATTTCTTCTGCTTTTTTTGATTTATGCGGTACACCCTGCATGATACCATATCCGATTGCAATGATTCCCGTAACCTTTTCTCCCTGTGCATATTTTGCAATATTCTTTCTATGAAAAGTTCCACCTACCCACCATGAGTTTAGTCCCAATGTCTGTGCAAAAAGAGCTATATCTATTCCGCAATAGCCAAGTTTTTCATCAAGGTCTGGTTTATCTTCTCCCGACAATATAATATAATTTTTCACACCTTTGGCAAGAATCAGCTTGATAAACGTACCAAACGCTTTTTCATTGTTTATCATAAGCTTCATATGCAGACCGTATTTTTTATTATTGTCTGCAATTCTCTTTTCCAACTGTTCCAAAATTTCTTCCGGAATGGCATGTCTAGTATATCTCCTGACCGTATGCCTATTGCGTATTGCTTCCATAATTGTCATAGCGACACCTCCTAAAGTCAAAATCGCTGATATTCCGCTCGCCGTATATTTTTTGTGTTATTGTATCACAAAAGCCGCAGTAGGTCAACGACCTCGCTGCGGCTCTTAATATACTGCTCTCTACAGCATGTTCTTTATCCAGAGCATATATCCCGATTTTATTCCTGATATCCATTCGGATTTTGTTGCTGCCACCGCCAGGAATCCTCGCACATTTCTTCCAAATCCCGTACAGCCTTCCAGCCCAATTCCTGTTCTGCCTTGGATGGGTCGGCATAGCAAGTTGCAATATCTCCCTCACGGCGCGGCTGGATTTCATACGGAATTTTATGTCCGCAAGCCTTTTCTGCCGCTGCAACAATCTGCAACACAGAATATCCGTGTCCCGTACCAAGATTATATACGGAAACGCCCGCCTTTTCTTTCAATTTCTCAACTGCTTTTACATGACCTGCTGCCAAATCCACAACATGAATATAGTCGCGCACACCTGTACCGTCTGGCGTGTCATAATCATCACCAAACACACCCAGCTTCTCTAACTTTCCAACGGCAACTTGTGTAACATACGGCATTAAATTGTTCGGGATTCCCTTGGGGTCCTCTCCGATTTTGCCGCTCTTATGTGCGCCGATAGGATTAAAATACCTCAGCAACACCACATTCCATTCCGCGTCTGCTGTGTGCAAATCTGTCAGAATCTGTTCCAGCATGGACTTCGTCCAGCCATACGGATTGGTGCAAACACCTTTTGGACAATTTTCAGTGATCGGAATTTCAGCCGGATCTCCATAAACCGTTGCAGAAGAACTGAACACA
The DNA here is from genome assembly GCA_949739095.1 of uncultured Clostridia bacterium. Taxonomy (GTDB): domain Bacteria; phylum Bacillota; class Clostridia; order RUG12999; family RUG12999; genus JAAWTG01. The sequence goes on from CATIYX010000279.1 coordinate 2,349, forward strand.
ATATTCTTAACACCATGGTCCCGCATAACTTCACACAAAACCAGCGTGCCGGCAATATTATTTTGGTAATACTCCAACGGCTTACGCACTGATTCGCCCACCGCTTTCAATCCCGCAAAATGTACTACGCTGTCGATGGATTCTTTTGTAAAAATCATATCCAGCCCGGCACGGTTTAAAATATCCTCTTCATAGAACGTGACTTTCTTTCCCGTGATTTCCTCTACCCGTTTGACTGATTCCATACAAGAGTTACTCAAATTATCTACAACAACAACATCATATCCTGCATTTAACAGTTCTATACAGGTATGACTGCCAATATATCCTGCTCCGCCTGTTACCAAAATTGCCATTTGTCATTTCCTCCTTGTTCATTTAAACTTTTTTACAATTTCCTGCATGGTATCCCATTTCTTTTCCATATCCGCGACCAATTTCAACTGTGTGCGGCAACGGTCCAGATTCTGTCCTTCCCGATGTATCTTAAAATAGGTATCGCCCTGCAAATAGTCTGTAAAGAACCGCATACCGCATTCATACGTCATCACTTTGGCGCCCATTGGTAAAAGTTCAATTTCCTTTTCCGTCAACTTACCGCCGCACCCCTCAATAAATCCTTTTGTATATACTTCAAACAAGCCCATATCACAGGACACTTTGGACAAATCTGGTTCATCCTCATCCGCCGTGCTTGCACCAAACCGAATGGAATCTCCGAAGTCATTCATTGCCAGACCCGGCATAACCGTATCCAAATCAATCACGCAAAGTCCTTTACGTGTCTTGCTGTCCATGAGAACATTATTTAACTTGGTGTCATTATGCGTCACTCGCAGCGGAAGTTCCCCTTTTGCCTGTAAATCACCAAACACATTGGCAACGTCCTCGCGCGCCAGAATGAAATCAATTTCCTCTTTGACTCCCGCTGCACGACCGCAAACATCCTCTGCCACTGCTTTTTTGAAAACCTCAAAACGTGCCTTCGTATCATGAAAGTGCGGAATTGTCTCATGCAGTTGCTCTGCCGGAAAATCTGAAAGCAGCCGCTGAAAATTTCCAAATGCAACTGCGCTTTGATAAAAATCTTCTGTTGTCTCAGCGCGGTCAAGGCTGATGGTGTCAGCAATAAACGGATAACACCTCCAGAAATTTCCCGCCTCATCTACATAGTAGGGCTTACCGTCCTGTGCTGAAACAATAGATAGCGTCTCGCGTTTGGGGTCGCCGCCATTTTCTGCAATCTTTTTTTTCAAATGTCCGGTGACATTTGCGATATTTTCCATCAGCAAAACCGGCTCTGTGAAAATTTCTGTATTCATTCTCTGCAAAATCAAAACTTCTGCTGGAGCATCTTCCCCATTCTCTAAAACAATTCGGTAAGTATCATTGATATGTCCGCTGCCATAGTTCGCACCGCCCGATGTTTGTCGATCGCCGCAAAACTGCTTTATAGCATTTTCCAATTGAGTTTGTGTCACAGGTTTCATTTAGTTCCCTCCCATAAATTCTGCGGATAAACGCCTGTATCTTTCAGATGGCGAATTGCCGCCATCACCATCGGTTTATCCTCTTTATAAGTAACACCATACCATTTATCCGCCGAGGTAAGCACTGCCGCTTTTGCCTTTCCTTCCGTTAAAAGAGCACTGACTACCGACGGCAGAAAATATTCGCATTTCAACGGATTATTTTTCAGTCCCTCGTCTAGAAAAGCAGAAAACCGTTTTTGCATTTCTGGTAAAATACTATGCGTAAATCCCCACATATTCATAGATACAACCGTATCCGGTGCCAACTCTTCCCATGACGCTCCATCGTCCTCGGAAAACATAATTTTATTTTCCCGTTGTTCAATTCGTGTGCGTTCCTGAATACCGCTTAAATATCCCGCGCCATCTACTGTACATACGCCGCGTGCTACATGACCGTTTTCTGTCACAGTGTTTTCCAGACGGTATCCGACCATAGCATATGAATATACTGCTCCATCCTCATGTTCAGATAAATAATCATAGATTTTTTGGAATGCTTCCACACCATAATAATCATCCGCGTTAATAACCGCAAATGGTCCGTCTATCACGTCCGCCGCGCTTAAGATAGCGTGCGCAGTTCCCCACGGCTTTATGCGTCCATCTGGCACCTGATAGCCGCCCGGAAGATTATCCAATTCTTGATATGCATAGGCAACGTCAATCATTTTTTCCATTCGATTGCCAATCGCTGCACGGAAGTCCGCCTCATCCTGACGTTTTATAATGAATACCACTTTTTCAAATCCCGCACGTTTTGCGTCAAAAATAGAAAAGTCTACAATAATATGTCCCTGTTCATCAATAGGGTCTATCTGCTTTAGCCCGCCGTAACGGCTGCCCATACCTGCCGCCATAATGACCAATACCGGTTTTTTCATTGCTTTTGCCCCCTAAGAAATATTTTAATACTATAGCTTTTCTTATATCATACTGCATATTACGCAAAATGTCTTTATCTTATTTTCACAATAATTTGCACAATACGCAAATTTTGTTTGCATTTTCCGCAAAAATGCGGTATAATAGTCGCATAGCGATTATGATAGAATGAACAGTATCTCCGCTTTGCCACCCATAAAAGCCGCGGACTGCGAAGATGCATAAAATAATATCAATCCACATATATGTGGGGGAGGTTATATCAATGCCATATGCACCCATTCCGCTGCGGCAGGAAATCACCGTGGAGGAAATATATACCATTCACTATTTTGAATACCGCAGCGACTTTCGTTTTCCGGGCGAAAGTCATGATTTTTGGGAATTTTGTTATGTGGATAAGGGTGAAGTCCTGATTACAATGGATGAGAAAGAATATATACTCAGAAACGGCGACGTCGTTTTTCACAAGCCGAAAGAATTCCATTCAGTCGCTGCCACAGGTACTTCCGCGCCCAATCTTGTAGTGATATCCTTTCAATGTACCGGCAAAGCAATGCGCTTTTTTGAAGATAAGATTTTGCATGTGGATAATGCTGAACGAAATCTGCTCGCCCAAATTATATTGGAGGCAAAAAACTGTTTTGCACATCGTTTAGATGATCCCTATCAGACAAAAATCGTGAAAAAAAGTTCTGTTCCGTTCGGTGCAGAGCAATTTCTGCGTTTATATTTGGAGCAGTTTCTCCTTCGCATCGTACGGCGGAATACACTCACGCCTCAATCGCATCAGCAAATTGAAAAAACCTCCAAAAATAAAAGCGACACCGAAATTTATCATCGTCTGATTCTCTATTTGAAGGAACATATTTCCGAACAACTTACTGTGGAACAAATTTGCAGAGATAATACAATCAGCCGTTCTCAACTGCAAAAGTTGTTTCACACGCAAAGCGGTCACAGCGCTATGGATTACTTTGCGAATCTGAAAATTGACGCTGCAAAAGAGATGATACGCATGGGTGATATGAACTTCACACAGATTGCAGAGGAGTTAGGATATGCTTCCATCCACTATTTTTCTAGACAGTTTAAAAAGCGAACTGCCATGACTCCAACGGAATATGCCTACAGCATTAAAGTACTCGCCGAAGGTAGCTTTGAATAGTAGCCTTTTATGATTACACTCCTCCGCCCTCCCTTCTTCTGCCGCTGGTGGCAGTCGTTACTCATCTTCCTGCGTCCCCGGAAGGCTCGCAGGGTCGTTGACTCACTTCATAGATAAAGGATATGCATATCGCATACCCTTTGTTTTTAGAAAAGTCAAATAGTTTAGTTGTATATGCGCAAAAACTTGATATCAATTTTCACCATTCCATTTTAAAGTATAAAGATTATCATAATAAAGATATTCAAGAGAAAGCTTCGCCTGAGCACAACGTTTTCCCGATTGACAATACATGATTATGTTATCCTTGCTCTTATTCTTCGCATATTTTTCTATTTCGTTAAATATTGAAGTATGTGGAATATTTATCGCGCCTGCTATATGCCCCGCTTCATATTCCTCTTTTGACCTTACATCAATCAGTACCGCCCCATTTTTAACAAGCTCCTGCATTTTTTCATAGGAAATTTTATTTGGACTCCAATTACGTTCATATTCCAATGCTGAATTGATGTCTTTCACTTTAGAACATATATCGCCGCTTATTACAAACACTTCACAATCATGAGGCATTATTTGTATTTTAATTTCATCTGCTATTTCTTTATCAATTCCATTATATATGTCTCGAACCAAAGTAACTTTACCATGAAATCCAAGTTCCCGCATTGACACTGACATTTGGACTGGCTGTTCACTTCTGTTTATAAATGCCACTGCGCGTCTTTCTCCATTATTGGAATAAAGCTTTTTATACCAGATTTCTCCTAAAAGTTCACCGCTATCTGATTTATATTCTTTCATTACATATGCCTGTAAACATAATGTATCCTGATTTATAGCTATCAATTCTTTATTTTTTAATATATCCAGTGTACGCTCATTCAGTTTTGTTAAATCACAGCCAATCATCAGCGGCGCTGATACCATACACCACATAATAAAATGTGTTTTTTCTTCAACCAGCGATAGCCCATTCCCTATCTGCATCATATCAGGATCATTTACATGCCCAGGCTTACAGTATTTTGCCAGACATTTTATATTGTCTATCTGTTCCATGACCGAACTGAAATCAGGCGTAATATCCGCCCCTGTCCGCCAAGAATCAGCTATATCAACAGCCCATTCCCCCGGAAACATCCAGCGGCATATATTAAATACGATACATCTACCTGTTCTTTTCCGTATATCATCAATTATTTTCGCTATTTTTGTATATTGTTCTTCCTCATCAAGCCCAAGCCGCACTCCGCCACACCAATCAACCTTAATAAAATCAAATCCAAATTCATCAAGAAACATCTCTAAATCCTGTTTCTCAAAACCGTATAATCCTACACCGGTGCCATGATATCCTTCGTTATCATAATAAAAGGCACACGTATTATCTCCGCCCTCACTGTAACAGCCGGCTTTCAGACCTTTGCTATGTGCATAATCTGCTATTACCTGTATACCATTTGGGAAACGTTCTTTATGAAACAACAATCTACCGTTATTATCCCGCCCCCCGAAAAATCCATCATCCATATTGAAATATGTATAGCCACACGCAGCAAGACCTGTATCTATCAGTGCATCTAATTGTTTTTTTAGTACAGTTTCACTTATATTTGTTCTAAAGCAATTCCATGACGCCCAGCCCATTATTGGTGTTTTTCTGTATAATTCATTCATTGGTTTGTTTCCTCCGTTATTATATTAGTTTGAATTTTTGACAGTATTATACATGATTATCCCTACAAATGCAAGCATAAATGAAATTCATATCACAAATTGAATTAATAATATCACAAATTGAACTAATATATTAAAGCGATTTCTTTTATATCAAAATAAAAAAGAGCCAACCGATTTAAATTCCTCACATATTTCCGCGCCAAAGGCGCGCTCCCACAAAGCGAGGCACTTTATGGGAAAAAAGAGACGCAGCAGAATGAGCGTGACGGCGACTTCTATAAAAAATCGCCGCAAGCGATATGACGCTTGCGGCGACGTAGTGGCTCCCCAAGTTGGACTCGAACCAACGACCCTGCGGTTAACAGCCGCATGCTCTACCAAGTGAACAAATACGACCGTAAATCCTTGGTTCGCTGTAATAGGGGATTTTGTTGCTAGACACATAATATCATATATGTTTTTGAAAGGCAATACCTTTTCCGAACTTCCCTTATTTCATCAAAAAAATAGCTCAATCAGTAGCGTATATGTAGGACATCACTAACCAGCGATGTCCATAACAGGAGAACCAGTGTTCCACTCGGAGCAGAATTGTTGATAGGTCATGTTCAGTCCTACGACCGGTTTATTGATACGGTAGTCGACGGCGGCGCTGCGGTGGTCAACAGCACCCTGATCAACAAAAAAACCGACAACGAAAAGATCCGC
>CATIYX010000280.1 GCA_949739095.1 uncultured Clostridia bacterium
AAGATTCTTAAAGGATGAAAACACTATGGATGGTATTATTAATTTATATAAACCGCCCGGTATCACTTCCCACACAGCTGTGGCAAAAGTCCGGCGGATATTGCAAATGAAAAAAGTGGGTCATACCGGAACACTTGACCCTGACGCACAGGGTGTACTGCCCATTTGTCTCGGCAAGGGAACCAAGGTATCCGGCATGTTGACTGATACCGACAAATCATACCGTACGATTATCCGCTTTGGTGTGACCACCGATACACAGGACATGAGCGGAACGGTGCTTACGCAGTGCAAGCCCTCAGTAACACAAGAGGCACTGCTGGATATTCTGACACGGTTTACCGGCGAAATCCAGCAAATTCCGCCCATGTATTCCGCTGTTAAAATCGGCGGTAAAAAGCTCTATGAATTGGCACGCCAAGGTACGGAAGTAGAACGCCAGCCGCGTACTATCACCATTTTGGATTTGCAGCTTGTAGAGTTTGGCGGTGACCATGCCACTTTGGATGTTTCCTGTTCTAAAGGAACCTATATCCGTACTTTGTGCCACGATATCGGTCAGGCACTGGGCTGCGGCGCGGCAATGGAACACTTGACCCGTACGCGGAGCGGAATGTTTCTTTTGAAGGACAGTGTCACTCTGGAAACACTGGAACAGGAACCGTCATTACATATTATTCCGGTGGACAAGCTGTTTACACAATATCCTGCCTATCAAGTGAGCGCCAGGCAGGAGCGTTTGGTTATCAACGGCGTTTCCATTTATGCACAAAAAGCAATATCAGGACAAACCTATCGTATCTATAACGAATCAGGCGCGTTTCTTTGTCTTTCCACCGGTGTGGAACTGGACGGGAAACAATGTCTTAAGCTCACCAAAGCATTCTACTAAAGAGGTGGAACGAATTCATGCAACTGATTACAAATCAATTCGCCCCATGTCCCCTACCGGCTGTTGCAGTGGCGCTTGGTACCTTTGACGGTCTGCACCGCGGACATATGGCATTGCTGGAAGGACTAAAACAAGCTGCCATTCAACGTGGTATTGCAACATGTGTTTATACGTTTGACAAACATCCGTCCTGTTTCAAAAGCGATTCTCCTGCGCCACTCCTCACACCGTTACCGCTGAAACTGGACTTGCTGTCGCAGGCAGGTATTGACTATTGTTTTGTGGAACACGTTTCAGCAGACTATTTTAATCTGTCTCCGAAAGATTTTGTGAAACAGATATTACATGATAAATGCGGCGCGGCTTTTATCACCGCCGGTTTTAATTATCGCTTTGGTAAAGGACGCAGCGGAACACCGGAACAATTGCAGGCTCTTTGCCGTGACTTGAAACTGGATTGCTCTATTCAGGAGCCTATTTTGGAAGGCGGCGGTCCTATCAGCAGTACACGTGTGCGCGCATTGGTAGCGGAAGGGAATCTGCCTGCTGCCGCACATTTACTGGGACGCAATTTCGAAATTTGCGGACTGGTGGCTCATGGTCATCAGCGCGGACGGACTCTGCTAGGTTTTCCCACGGCAAACCTATATCCCCCGCCCACCTTGCAATTGCCGCCAAACGGCGTTTATCTGACCTATGCTACTATAGATGGTGTTCGTTACCCTGCTGTTACCAATATTGGCAGAGTTCCGACTTTTGGCGAACAGCAGGTATCTGTTGAAGCTCATCTGTTGGACTTTGACGGCAATTTATATGACAAACAGATGAAAGTAGAACTAGTACAAAATATCCGTTTTGAACAGAAGTTTTACAGCGTGGACGCATTGCGCCGCCAAATCAGCGCAGATACTCAGGCTGCCCGCGCATTGATAAGAAAGGAGCCGCTGCTATGAACAGTATTGTAAAAGACCCTTTGCTGGCACCCTCCGGCAAAAAGAAAATCCAGTGGGTAGAAAATAACATGCCTATCTTAAAAACATTGGAAACAGAATTTGCCGCAAAGCAATATTTTAAAGGCGTGCGCGTATTGGTTTGTATTCATATGGAAGCCAAAACCGCCCGATTGGTGAAATTGTTTCGTGACAGCGGCGCAGAGGTTATCGCGCTGGGTTGCAATCCTCTGTCGACGCAAGACGATGTTGCCGCTGCATTGGCAGAAGAAGAAAATATTACGGTGTTTGCCAAACACGGCGTCAGTGAAGATGAATATTTTTCTTTTATTCACAAGGCATTAGACCTACATCCGCAGCTTATCATAGACGATGGCGGCGACGTGGTCAACGTGCTGCACAGCGCGCGCCAGGAGCTGATTCCGGAAATCTGGGGCGGCTGTGAGGAAACCACTACCGGCGTTATCCGTCTCAAAGCGATGGAAGCGGACGGTGCACTGAAATTTCCCATGGTTTCTGTGAACGATGCATTCTGTAAATATCTGTTTGACAACCGTTATGGCACGGGGCAATCTGTATGGAACGGAATCAACCGGACGACCAATCTGATTGTCAGTGGTAAAACTGTAGTGATTGCAGGCTATGGCTGGTGCGGCAAAGGTTGTGCTATGCGTGCAAAAGGATTGGGCGCAAACGTAGTAGTTTGTGAAATCAATCCCATTAAGGCCATGGAAGCTGTGATGGATGGATTCCGTGTTATGCCAATGCAGGAGGCTGCCAGAATTGGCGATATTTTTGTGACACTAACCGGCTGCAAAGATGTCATTACAAAAGAATCCTTTGCTGTGATGAAAGATGGTGCGCTGCTTGCCAACGCAGGACACTTTGATGTGGAAATCAGCATTCCCGATTTGAAATCACTCAGCGTTTCTGTCAACGAAGTTCGTGACAACATCACTTGCTATACCATGCAGGACGGTCGGCGGCTACATTTGCTGGCAGAGGGACGGTTAGTGAACCTTGCCGCTGGAGACGGACACCCTGCCGAAATTATGGACATGAGTTTTAGCCTACAACTACTCAGTGCAAAATTTATGCTGGATAATCACGCGTCACTGGACTGCAAAGTCTATGACGTACCGGAGGAAACGGACTGGCGCGTTGCACAAATCAAGCTGCATTCTCTCGGGTTCTCCATTGACCAATTGACAGCAGAACAGCAGCAATATCTCAGTAGTTCACAAATTTAAACAGAAAAATCTTTTAGAAATAGATACGTTATCCCCCCCAAAGGTACCTAGCCATTTGAAGATATACGTACTTAGTGGATGCGGAATAAACAGTTTACATATTAGGAAAGGTGTGATGAATATGCGTAAACTATTTACGTCTGAATCGGTAACAGAAGGGCATCCGGATAAAATCTGCGACCAGATTTCCGATGCCATTTTAGATGAACTCTTGCGTCAGGACCCTCAGGCACGTGTTGCCTGTGAAACGGCAGTCACTACCGGCACAGTTTTAGTCATGGGCGAAATCACAACAACAGGCTATGTTGATATTCCAAACTTAGTGCGACAAGTGGTTTGCGATATTGGATACGACCGTGCAAAATATGGATTCGATGGCAACACCTGTGGCGTGATTACTGCATTGGACGAACAGAGCCGCGATATTGCAGGCGGAGTGGACAATGCTTTGGAAGTGCGCAATAGTGAGAACGCTGACGTGTATGCAGGAATCGGTGCCGGTGACCAAGGCATGATGTTTGGATATGCTTGCGATGAAACAGAAGAATATATGCCGCTTAGCATTTCCCTCGCTCACAAACTGGCACGCCAACTCTCGCTGGTGCGCAAAACAGGAAAGGTGAATTATCTGCGCCCCGACGGCAAAACACAAGTCACGGTGGAATATGAGGACGATAAACCCGTCCGTATTGATGCCATTGTCATTTCCACACAACATGCACCCGAAGCGACATTAGAGCAAATCACCCACGATATGATGGAACTTGTGATTCGTCCTATCGTTCCGGCAGCGTTGCTTGACAAAAACACAAAATACTATATTAATCCCTCCGGTAAGTTTGTCATTGGCGGACCGCATGGCGATTCCGGTCTCACCGGACGCAAGATTATTGTCGACAGCTACGGCGGTGTTGCGCGGCACGGCGGTGGTGCATTCAGCGGTAAAGATCCAACAAAAGTAGACCGAAGTGCAGCATATGCAGCACGCTGGGCAGCGAAGAACATTGTTGCGGCGGGATTAGCACGCAAATGTGAATTGCAACTCGCTTATGCAATCGGAAAAGCGGAACCGGTTTCCATCCGTATTGATACGTTTGGTACCGGAACTCTGTCAGACGATGCTTTAGCAGAATTGACCGGACAGGGATTTGATTTGCGTCCCGCAGCGATTATAGAACATCTTCAGCTTCGCCGTCCTATTTACCGTCAGGTTGCGGCATATGGTCATATGGGACGCGAGGATTTAGACTTACCATGGGAAAAACTTGATAAAGTAGACGAATTAAAACAGGCGCTGGCGAAATGAGTTCTGCAAAAATCATATGGATAAATGGTGCATTCGGCAGCGGCAAAACCACAATGGCATATACGCTATATAAACGGCTGCCGGAGGCTTTTGTGTTCGACCCTGAAAACACAGGCTACTATTTACGCAAAAATCAACCGGTTAGTCTCTGCTATGATAATTTTCAGGATGAACCTTTGTGGCGGCATATTAACCGCGATTTGCTGCTGCATATTGCATCTCACTATCAAGGTGTGATTTTAGTTCCTATGACAGTGATTCGCCCTGATTATTATAATGAACTTGTCTCTTCCCTGCAAGACCACGATATTCCGGTTGTGCATATTGTTCTTGCTGCCAGTGAACAAACGTTGCGCGGACGACTGCGAAAACGTCTGGAGAGTAAACATTCCTGGGCGGCACAGCAAATAGAAGCATGTCTGAAAGGGTTTCGTCATCCTCTTTTCCGCACACAAATTCAAACAGATGGACGTCATGTGGAGGATATTGCAGACGAAATTGCCCGCATCGCCGGATTGCCGCTTTTACCGCGGCGGCATGGCATTTTACCATGTCTGCAACGACTCGGCAATCAACTTAGACATATCCATTTTTAGCAAAATCCCTTTTACTTTGCCAAAATGATATTATAAAAAAAACGCAAGGCGAACTACCTTGCGTTTTTTTATAATATCCTCAAATACTTCTTTTTTCTGTTTCCAAAAGCATTTTTATATTTCCAAATTTCTCAAAACCCGCTTTAAAAATAGTGCGCAAAGTAACACTGCTGCCACTTCTGCAATCGGAATAGACCACCATACCGCATTTAGATTTCCTGTAAGGGATAGCAAGTACGCAACTGGAATAATGATAACCAGTTGCCGCGCAATGGATACCAATAAACTGTAAATACTTCTCCCCAATGCTTGAAAGACAGAAGTTGCAACGATATTGAATCCTGCAAACAAAAAACAAATACTGATAATACGTAGCGCCGTTTCTCCAATTGTCAGCATTTCCGGCGAAGCATTAAACATTTGGAGCAGTAACCCCGGAATGAGTTGGAATATCACAAGTCCAATCAACATGATTGCCACTGCAGATATCGTACTCAATCGAATGGTCTTGTGAATTCTATCCCGCCGTTTTGCCCCGTAATTATATGCCACAATGGGTACCATTCCATTATTTAATCCAAATACCGGCATAAACACAAAACTTTGCAGTTTAAAGTACACGCCAAACACCGCTGTCGCTGTACTGGTGAATGCCATTAATATTTTGTTTAACGAAAACGTCATCACCGAACCGAGCGATGCCATCAAGATAGACGGCACACCAATGGCATAAATTCGTTTCACGAGTTTTGCCTGTGGCCACATTTCTCGGATATGTAATTTAATTTCATGATTTACTTTTATATTCAACAGCAGACCAATTAACATTGCAATAAGCTGCCCGCATACCGTTGCTGCGGCGGCACCTGCCACCCCCCTTTTGGGCATTCCAAACCATCCAAAAATCAAGATAGGATCTAAAATAATATTGATAATCGCGCCCGTTCCCTGTGTAAACATGGAATAAATTGTTTTTCCTGTCGATTGCAGCAACCGTTCAAAAGTAATCTGTCCAAACATTCCAACTGAAAAAACAGTGCATATCCTCAAGTACTGCGTACCATAGGTCACAATTTCAGCATCTGCAGTCTGCATGTGATAAAATGCCCCTGACCCGACTGCACCAAGAATGGCAAACGCCACAAAGCTAACAAACGCTAAAAATACCGCTATATTTGCTGTTTTATTCGCTGTTTCAAAATTCTTTTCCCCAAGACTTTTGGACAAAATAGCATTGATACCAACTCCTGTTCCGGTTGCCACTGCAATCATCAGATTCTGTACCGGAAATGCCAACGAAACCGCTGTTAAAGCATTTTCGTTAATTTGTGCTACAAAAATACTGTCTACAATATTATATAACGCTTGCACCAGCATGGAAATCACCATAGGAAGCGCCATAGAAACCAGCAATTTACCAATCGGCATAGTCCCCATTTTATTTTCTTTAAGAGTCATTGTCTCATTTGCCATCGGTGTCACCTCCAAATGTATCGCCTGCCGCAAATCTGCGGCTCAATTCTTTCTTACATACTCCTATATCATTGTTATTATCACGACTACTTGTCCAAAAAACTACTCTCATCTTTTCCAACTCCTTATGCTTTTCTCTCTAACAAACTTACATATCCTGAACCCTTGCCGATAAACGCCGCAGCATGTCCATAAATAACTTCCTTTCCTGTTCATCCGCAAACGCCCCATTCAGCGACCGCTCGACAGTCTCCATTTCTTTGCGCACTGCCAAATATACTTTTGTTCCATCTTCCGTCAAACAAATTCTTTTCTGACGCGCGTCCGCTGATACGCTCTGGCGCTGGATATAGTTCTTTTTCTCCAGCAACCCCAACACATTTGAAACGCTGGAACGCCGCACATCAAACACCTGTTCAATCTCCTTCTGAAACACGTCCCGCTTCTTTCCATGCTCCCAAAGGTATGATAAAATAATATGCTGCACTACTGTTATCCCCTGCGCTGCAGCAATGTTGTCCAATTTTCTATGGATTTGATTTTCCACCCGGTGCAGCATTTTCCCAATCGCATCGTTGTTCATGTTGCGCCCCCATTTTTGTTAGATGTCTAACAATTAGTATACTATAAACTGGCAGTAAAGTCAATGTGTAGAGTAATACAAAAATTCCTCTGCGCCTGCAGAGGAATTTGTCGTTTTTGTGCGTTTTCAATCAGTAATTGCATGGTCTGCTGCAATATCTCTGCCGCTCCATATTTTCTGCTGTGTCCACGGTACATCAGGGGCATGCCAAAAAGCATGGTTTTGCGGCAATCCCAATGCCAAAAAGACCGTACTGCATAGATACAAGCTACCTGTACAGATATATGGCTCTGCAATGGAAGGCTGATGTCCACACAGTCCAATTTGTAGCCATCCGTTTTTATCGAATGTCTCCGGTACGTCTAATGTCCTACGAATTACCGCGGTCAAGGCACAGCGTACCTGCGCCGGCTCCACTTCCTCAGGCAAATTTTCCAGCAGACTCATGGCAGATAAATGCCCAAAGCAACCCGTCCTGTATGCCAAAGACCGTCCGACTGCCGGAAAGCTGCCGTCCGGCAAAATCATGCGCTCCAAAATTCCTGCATAACGTGCTGCCCGTTTCATAACCGGCTCTATCATCGCTTCCCATCTGCGGGATTCATCAGTCGGATTCATTTTGGTGATAATATCTACTAACATTGGCTGAATCACAAAACTGTTATAGTAGTCCGCATGAAACTGCGGTCCGTCCCCATATAGTCCGTCTCCCTGATACCATTGTTCATGCTGGCGTAATGCATAATCAATGCGCATAAAATCGCATTCTTCTCCCATCTCGTATAACGCTGTTTCCACCATTGCCGCAAACAGCAACCAATTGCAAAAATACGCCGTACAGCGCCGCAATTGTTTGAGACAGCTCACCAAATTCTTTTTGGTTATTTTATCCAGTTTTTCATAGAGTTCTACCGGTGCACGTAAGATTCCCTGTGCTAAAAATGCGCCATCCACCAACGGCTGGGAGCCATATTCTGCACTGAAATTCATGTTATCTTGACTGACAGGACAAGTTGCATGATGAATTGCCTGACGCGCCAACGCCGCATATTTCTGCCGTAATTTCTCCTCCGCTTCATCTTCACACGGTGTCTCAAGCCATGGTGCAATGCCGCAAATGGTCCGTCCGAGCGCTTCTAAATGTGCAAACGGCTCTCGTTTCTCCCGCATACCTTCCAATGTTTCAACCGGCATATTTTGTTTCAACATGTCATCCGCCAAATGCTCCAAAACAGGCGCCGCCACGCGCAACATTGTCTCCACCCAATAGTTTCTTGTCTCCTGCATAATCCCGCTCCCCTTTCCTCTATTTCTGGTAGTTATTATACTGCATGTGTAACTCCTATGCAAGTCCTTATTTGACTTTTCTCATGGTTTTGCGTATAATGGAAAACATAAAAAGGAGGACTTCCCCATGAAATTAATTCTGTTTGATTTGGACGGTACGCTTGCAGACTCTCTGCAAGATTTAGCAGATAGCTGTAACTATGCATTGCAGCAAAATGGATTTCCTTCCCATCCTGTGGAGGACTACCGCTATCTAGTAGGACAGGGCGTAGACAGGCTGTTGCTGGACGCATCGCCGGAATATGCACATGACGCACAGCAGCAAGCGACATTAAAACAAGCATTTCACCAGTATTACCATCAGCATTTTCTGGATTCCACGCATCTTTATCCGGGCATTTCTGCCATGCTTGAAATATTGCATCACGCCGGATATAAAATGGGTCTGCTTTCCAACAAGCCGGACGCATTTGTTGCACCAATTGTAGAAGCACTATCCCTGTCTCCCTATCTGGACGCTTATGCAGGTCAACGGAATGATATTCCACGCAAACCTGACCCCACTGCGGCTCTGCAAATGATGGCACAACTTGGCTGCTTCGCTGCAGACACCTGTTATATTGGTGATTCCAATGTGGATATGCAAACCGCCCAAAACGCCGGTATTCGTAGCATTGGCGTATCTTGGGGATTTCGCGGACGTGCAGAACTGGAGCAGAGTGGTGCAGATGACATTGTTGATACACCCGCCCAGCTTGCCGCACTCCTTACGTCCATTTTCCCGTCTCAAAGCAAGGAGAATCCCTATGCAAATCAGTAGACTTTTTGAAATTGTTTATTTATTAATGCACCACGAAAAACTAACTGCGAAAGCACTTGCCGCACGGTTTGAAATTTCCCAGCGGACGGTTTACCGCGACATTGAAGCACTGTGTCAAGCTGGCATCCCCATCTATACGACCAAAGGCAAAGGCGGCGGTATCCGGCTGTCAGACGGTTTTGTTCTGAACAAATCAGTTCTTTCCGAAGCAGAACAGACGGAAATCCTGTCCGCTCTCCATGGACTGCAAAATGTTCCATATGGCGCGGCACAGCCGCTTTTGGATAAATTAAGCGCACTGTTTCACACATCAAACACCGACTGGATTGAAGTTGATTTTACCAACTGGAGCGACCGCACAGAGGAACAGGAACGGTTCTGGCAATTAAAACACGCTATTTTAAGCCGTCAAACCATTTGTTTCGACTACTTCAGCGGCAAGGGTGAAACAACTCACCGCCGTGTGGAACCACTAAAAATCATTTTTAAAGGGCAGGCGTGGTACTTACTTGGCTTTTGTCTGGACAGACAGGATACCCGTTTTTTTAAACTGAGCCGTATACACGATTTATCACTGACAGGCGATATTTTTGAACGTTCGCCTACCGCTTCTGTGCCATCCTTTTCTCACATGGAATACCATCCTATTTGTATAAAAGTGACGCTGCAATTTGAGGGTGCCGCCGCGTTCCGCGTTTGTGATGAATTTTCCCGCAATGATTTGACTTTTCAACCGGACGGCAGCATCATTGTACAAGCATCTTTTCCACAAGACTGGCTTTATGCATATCTCATGACTTTCGGCGAACATGTGGAAGTTTTACAGCCCCTGTCTGTCCGCGAAACGCTGCGGCAAAAACACTGTGCAGCAGCAGAAAAAAATATTTAATTCCCATGCGATGTCATATTATGTGTGATAAACTACTTCCTGAACAACATCATTTTTGAGGAGGTAGTTTTTTATGCAGTATGAAATTGTAACTTTACCGAAAAAAACAGTTGTGGGGTTATGCACCCGCACATCCAATCTGGCGCCGGACATGTCCGCTAAAATCGGCGGACTATGGCATTCCTTTTTTGAGGATGGCGTCTATGCCGCCACCCTGAACAAATCCACCCAGACAACATTGGGGCTATATTCAGACTATGCAGGTGATGAAAAGGATGCATATGATATTACTGTAGGCTGCGAGGTATCGACTGCGGAAAATTTGCCGCAGGGCGCAATATGCAAAACCATCCCAGCCGGGAACTATGCAAAATTTATCATCCATGGCGACCCAGTGAATGCTGTAATGCAATTTTGGATGAAGTTGTGGGAATTCCCGTTAGACCGCGCTTTCACCGCTGATTTTGAAGAATATTTACCGAATGATAAGGATGACGATACCTGCGAAATCCATATTTATATTTCATTGAAATGAGGTAATCTTCCATGGAACCATTGGACTATAAAAAAGCATATGCAGATTTATACTTACCAAAAGCAAAACCTACGCTCATACAAGTTCCTGAAATGCCGTTTATCTGCGTAGCGGGCAATGGTGACCCAAATGAACCGGACGGCTGCTACAGCAGGGCACTTGCACTACTCTACAGTCTGTCTTTCACCATCAAAATGAGCCCTAAAGCAGGCATAGATATCGACGGCTATTTTGCCTATAAGGTCCCGCCGCTGGAAGGTCTTTGGTGGCAGGACGATGGCAATATTGACCTCTCGCACAAGCAGGATTTCCATTTCATTTCTATGATTCGCCAACCGAATTTTGTGACAGAACAGGTATTTGACTGGGCATGTACACAAGTTAAAAAAAAGAAGTCAGCGCTGGATGTTTCGAAGGCACTACTAACATCTTTTGCGGAAGGATTGTGCGTCCAAATGCTGCACATTGGTCCGTATGATACAGAACCGGAAACATTAGCCATCATGCATGATTTTATGCAAAGTCATGGGCTAGCACCGGATATTAGCGAAACGCGGCGGCACCACGAAATTTATCTTTCCGACCCACGCCGCACCAAACCAGAACGCTGCAAAACCGTGCTACGTATTCCTGTGAAGCGATTGGAGGAATAGTTCATGCTAGAATTACCCGAAAGCACTACCATTGTCAAACAATTAAATGAAACGGTTTGGGAACAAAAAATTGTTCGAGTAGTCGCTGCGCATTCGCCGCACCGTTTTGCATTTTTCTTTGGCGACCCTGCGTCATACCCACTTCTTTTGACAGGATTAACAATAAAAAAAGCTACTGCATATGGCGGCTTAGTAGAACTGGAATTATCAGACAATATACGTTTGGTGTTGGGCGATGGCGTGAGTATTCGCTATTTTCCCTCCGGCACAAAAACACCCGCCAAACATCAGTTGCTTCTGCAATTGGACGACGACAGTACATTGATCTGTACAGTCCAAATGTATGGCGGACTTTGGGCGTTCCATGCAGGTGAAAATGACAACTTTTATTATCTTGTTGCCAAAGAAAAGCCTTCCCCGCTATCGCCGGATTTCACTCCCACCTATTTTGAACACCTACTCGCTGGGACATCAAAACAAAGTCTTAGCGCAAAGGCATTTTTAGCAACACAACAACGCATTCCGGGACTGGGAAACGGTGTTTTGCAAGATATTCTCTTTGAAACAGGTATTCATCCCAAAACAAAACTCACTTTGCTGCGCAGCGGGCAGCTTGACGACCTGTATCAAAGTGTAACCAGCGTACTGCGCACAATGGCAAATGACGGCGGACGCAATACTGAAAAAGATTTATTTGGTCAGTCCGGCAGCTATCCGTGCAGACTGTCCAAAAACACTTGGCATCTTCCCTGCCCGCGCTGCGGCGGCACTATTATGCGTCAGGCATACCTTGGCGGAACTATTTATTTCTGTTCCTCCTGCCAGCCGCCAATTCAATAAACATATTGATGTTTTTATCTAAAGCACTCATACCACCTAGAGATATATAAAAAAGGGAACAAGCTGACTTTGCCAGCCGGTTCCCTTTTTTATTATCTTTTGTGTTTACTGTTTTAGCTCAACAGCAGCAGGATAGAACTTACCGTCCTCCTGATAAAACAGTTTGGATTGATATAATTCTTTGGGGAAATATTTTCCAATGATTCCTTTTGCCATCAACAAATTTTCAAATTGATAAAGGGTAATACCATCGCTGCCCACTTCCTGCAAAATGGCAGCAACCAGTTCGTCAAACCGCCGTACCTTTTTCTCTTTTGGCACTATAATTGTTTTAATATACCGTCGGTCCTCCACATGGGGCGCCACCAACACATAATCCTTGCTCGGATAGGCATATAATACCGTCTCCATCAAATAAGCATTCCAGTCAAGACCAATCTCCGGCAGTTCGTCATAAAAATCAATTTTGATAATCGGTAAATATCCGTCTTTTCCTATATGCCGGCGAATCACCTGATAAATTTGATCCACACTCTCCGGCTGCAAATCAAATTGTTCCCTCTTCATATATGCGTCTTCGGAAATCCGCACCAAGTCCTGTTCAATATGCTTGAAAACAGCATAGCTTGTACCCATGGATAGCTGCACTTCTTTGATAAATTCAAGATAGTCACTATAGCGGATAACCGTTTTGTCAAAGAAAAACGCACGGATAATATCGTCGGTGTTTAAATTCTTGAATTTCTCGCGGTTACGGACAATATGTGGACGTTTGAACTGAAATTCTCCGGCAAACAAATAATCTGCAACATAAAACAGGTTCGTTGAATTTTGGATGCTGTTTTTCTCTAAAAATGCCGTTTGCTGTTTCACACAATCATATAATAAATATTCGTTCGCATAACCCGAAAACTTGTCAAACAATTGTTGCAGTACATCATGCAGCATGGCACGTTCTTCTTTCGTCACCTTTAAAAATTCGGCATGAATAAAATAGTTATATTGCCAGTGCAAAATTTCACTATTACGGTAGCTGGTGTTTAAAATCACCATCTCCGATGTCCCCATAAATTTTTCTTTAATTTCATTCTTATGCACAGGGCGCCCACACGATTTAATATATGCCGCAATCTGGGTGCGGATTTCCTGTTTTTCCATACCTTTTTTGATAATTAAATCCCGTTCAAACTTAAATTCTTTTTGAAAATAATATTTCAGGACGCCTTGCAGAAAATATTTGTTATGAACGTTGCTCTGTACGTCCAATTTTTCCTGAAATTTTAAATATAACTCACTAAACAATACGGTAGATGATGGTAGAGACAAAATATATTGATAAATTTCTTCCAGCAGTGCCGGATTAATTTTAATGTGGTCTTTTGAAATATAGGTTCCACGGTCGCATAGTACCAGATAATTGGAGACCCTTGCCATCACAGAACGATTATTACCCGCCAATTCTAGCCCTTCAAATTCTAAATTAACCAATTCTCGAAGCCGCTCTATTTGTTCATCATCATAGATACGGATACCATTTTTAAAATATTTTTTCACTGCCACTGCACATAATTTTCCATAGGAAGAAATGCCGCGGTAAACATAGTCTCCACTTTTTTTATAACCATTCATGAGCAGATAGTTCAGATAGTCCTCCAAGTCCACAAAGCTAATACCACGTGCTGTCAAGGCTTCATCAATATCCATGACCTTTTCATAAAAATTCTGCACTTCCCCTATATGCTTCGCTGTAATCTTTTCCAGCTTTCTGATGACATCTTCTGCCTTCATACCATTCACCAGCAACTTATCCGCAAAATTCAGACATTCCTCTTTGCGCGCCACGGAAACCACATATTTCACAACCTCTAAATCCTCTTTTGTATGAAAATAAATCCGAAACGAGCGAAATGAAATATAGTCCGTGAAACGGTATTTCGCCTGATAAATGTGGCAAACAACTTCAATGATATTATTTACATATTCAATGAGACGCTGTTCAATTTGCCGAACACGCTCCCGCGTAATGTCCATTTGATTTCCCAACTGTTGTAGCGTAACCCCCGCTGCCCGCTGTACTAAAATAGAATAATGATAATTTTCTTTGATATAGTCCAGCATACGCTGCACCAACTGTTCGCCAGGCAACGAAAGAAGCGATTGCAGCTCCAGCACAGATTCATAAATAGACGGCTCATTTGTGTGAATTTCTTCCCGTCGGCACCGCGCAAGTTCTCCGGCTGTTTTGATACCGCGCTGCTGAAGTGTAACCACAGTCTTTTTAAATCGCCCCATATCATTCATACATAATAGCGGTACCTTATCATTCGATGGATGAATTTCATCAAATACTTCGGAAATACCCGCTGTACCGCCTGACTTTGACGCTTGTTTTTCCATATTCCAACGGTATAAAATTCTTTCTCGTTTCGATTTACCAATTCCTTTCACATGGTTTAGCCTACGGAAATCAAACGAATTCAGGTCCTGCAAATAGACATACCCTTCCCGATGACAAAATTCGACAAACAGTCCAAAGATGTTCTCATGGAAAACTTCTCTTATTGTACGCACCTAACCCTCACCACACTTTGCCTAGTATCTAATTATGTCTCCTTTTCTTCTGTTTTTGAAGAAGATTCTACTTCTTCTATGGTAATAATGTAACACATTTTTTGAGATATGTCAATCTTTTTATGTAAAAAATGACGGACTTCGGCATAGTAAAATCCTCCCTACCGCAGCGTTTCTATTGTTGCTGCAACCGCTTTTGCAATATACCGAGCAGACCCCAGCGTTTCATCCAAGGTATTGCCGCTGCTCCCCACTTCAATGATAACCGCGCCCGGTGCAGCATGTCCATTAAACCGCGATGTACGTAAATTAATCGGGCGAGCAAAAGTCGGACTAATCGCGAGAAATTGTTGTTGCAACATGGATGCAAATTTCAAGTTTGTTTGCCAATGGTCATGCTTGAGTCCCAACTGGTCTGTTCCTACGACCAACATCACCTGCGCCACTTTTTGCCCGTCAATTTCTGTGACTAATTTTGTTCGTTCTCCTTGGCTGTTAATAATTGCGTCACGGTGAATGTCCAATACAATGCGGATGGACGGATTCTCTTTCATGCGGGCTGCAATTGTCTGGTATGCACGCGCATAAGAATCATTATATTCGGGGTAGTCATGCAAAGATTTGTCATGTACAACGCCAATCCCTGCCGCCTCCAAACTCCCAGCAATTTCTTCTCCAATACGTACGACATTATATCCTGTATCTGTTGTCCGGTCTGTTGAAGTATAGGGAAACCGATATTGCTCGGATTGGGCATAGGACTCCGTAGCATGGGTATGTACAATCAGCACCTCCGGTTTCTCTGTTAAGGCA
Source organism: uncultured Clostridia bacterium (assembly GCA_949739095.1). Classification (GTDB taxonomy): domain Bacteria; phylum Bacillota; class Clostridia; order RUG12999; family RUG12999; genus JAAWTG01. The sequence goes on from CATIYX010000280.1 coordinate 15,459, forward strand.
AACGGTTTTTCAGATGAAAGCAGCGTGGTAGCGTCTATCGGATATGTTGTTTCATTATTAATTG
>CATIYX010000281.1 GCA_949739095.1 uncultured Clostridia bacterium
ACTGCGTGCATTTGGTCCCAGCGCCAAGGCGGCGGAAATTGAAGCCAGTAAAGTCTATGCAAAAGAGCTCATGCGGAAATATAACATCCCGACAGCGGGATATGAGGTGTTTGACGATCCAGAGAAGGCGTTGGATTACATCAAAGCGCAGGGAATCTATCCGGCGGTAATTAAAGCAGAAGGTTTGGCGCTGGGCAAAGGTGTGGTGCTGGCAAAAGATTTTGAGGAAGCAAAAGAAGCGGTGGAAAACATGATGGTTCAAAAAATCTTTGGCGATTCCGGCAGCCGCATTGTGGTGGAAGAATTTTTAACAGGACCAGAGGTGTCCGTGCTGGCGTTTACGGACGGCAAAACGGTTGTACCGATGGTGAGTGCACAGGACCATAAACGTGCATATGACCACGATGAAGGTCCTAATACTGGTGGCATGGGAACGTTTTCACCCAGCCGGATTTATACGCAGACATTGGCAAAACAGTGCATGGAAGAAATTTTTCAGCCGACCATTGATGGTCTTGTTAAAGAAGGACGTCCATTCCACGGCACGATTTATTTTGGACTGATGATAACGGAGAAAGGTCCCAAGGTCATTGAATATAACTCCCGTTTCGGTGACCCGGAAACACAGGTGGTACTGCCGCGCTTGAAAAGCGATTTGTTTGATATCATGAATGCGACCATTGACGGAACTTTGGAAAAGGTGCCGGTAGAATGGGAGGACAATGCAGCGGTATGCGTCGTGGCAGCTTCCGGCGGATATCCCGGGAAATATCAGACAGGCTATGAAATTGCGGGTCTGGAAGCGGCGGAAGAAGATGAAAATGTGACGGTGTTCCATGCGGGTACGTCCTATGACAGCGGATTGTTTAAAACCGCGGGCGGACGCGTATTGGGCGTGACAGCGGTGGACGATGATTTAGATAAAGCAATTCGGCGGGCATATGCGGCGGTGGACAAAGTAGCATTTCCGGCAATGCATTTCCGCAAGGATATTGGTATTAAATAAGAAAACGCTGCATGAAAAACATTTTTCATGCAGCGTTTTTCATGGACAAATTTAATGTTTTGCGTTATAATGATGTTACAGTATATTAAAAAAAGCATAGGAGTATATGATGGATTATATCATTAGAGAGATACAAGAAACGGAGTATCATCTGCTAAACGATTTTCTCTACGAAGCAATTTATATACCGGAAGGAATGCAAAGACCACCGCGGGATATTATATATGAACCATCGATGCAAGTTTATGTACGGAATTTTGGGAAAGAAAAAAGTGATTGTGGATTTGTGGCAGTTGCCAAGAAAAAAGTAGTTGGAGCTGTGTGGGCTAGAATCATGAACGACTATGGGCATATTGATGACGATACACCTTCACTGGCTTTGGCAATTTATGACGGATATCGTGGGCGTGGAATGGGAACCGCGCTGATGAAAACTGTGATGTGCAAGCTGCGAGAGATGGAATATTCTGTTGTTTCTTTATCAGTACAAAAATCAAATCCGGCGTTGTATTTATATCAGAAATTAGGTTTTGAAGCCGTAGAAACAGAAATGGGAGAAAACGAAGAAGAAATCATTATGCGATGTATGTTATGATGGTGAGATGTGAAGGCACAGAGAAAAATGCGGTAATAAAATACGCGCCGCGCTATGCGAAAAGGAGTTGAATACCATGTTGACACATATCGGAACGCAGACCATTGAAACGGAGCGATTAATTTTGCGCCGCTTTACGTACAGTGATGATGATGCAATGCTAAAATACTGGATTGCAGATGAAAAGATTCAATCGCTCTATTCGGAACCGGTCTATACCACCAAAGAGGCAGTGAAAGAGTTGCTGGACAAATATATTGCGTCCTATGAACATGAGGACTATTATAGATGGGCAATTATTGAAAAAGTATCAGGGGAATGTATTGGTCAGATTGCCTATTTTCTGGTGGACAGCAAAAATCATTTTGCGGAAATTGAATATTGTATCGGTGCAGCGTTTCAGTGCAGAGGATATGCCACAGAAGCAACAAAAGTAGTGATAAGCTATGGCTTTGAAAAAATAAATCTGCATAAAGTGCAGATATGTACCAAAACAATCAACAAGCCATCACAGCGGGTCATTGAAAAGTGCGGCTTCGTTTACGAAGGTACCCTGCGCGATTATTTCTATATGAATAATCAATATATTGGCAGATTGTATTATTCTATGCTGAGAAATGAGTTTAACAAATAGTTAAAAAAATTTCCTGAAAGTTAACAATTGTTCAATTGTATTTTCCGTGCCTGTGTGGTATGCTAAAGACAGCAGAGGCCGATGCGAGTTTACGAGCACAGGAGGAACGAATAAATGCAAATAGGAGAAGTGATACGCAGCAGCAGAAAGAAAATAGGGTTAACGCAGGAGGAGATGGCGAACCGTCTCGGCGTGAGTACACCGGCGGTGAACAAATGGGAAAACGGAAATTCCATGCCGGACATCACCTTGCTTGCGCCCATTGCCAGATTGCTGGAAATAACAACGGATATCCTGCTGTCTTTTCAGGAGCAACTGACGGACGGTGAAGTGAATGCACTTATTAAGGAACTGGATGACAAGTTAAAAAAGGAATCCTATGCGGAAACATTTGCATGGGCAAAAAAACAAATGCAGCGATATCCAAATTGCGAAACGTTGATGTTTCGCATGGCGCTGGTATTGGACGCACGGCGGTGTTTGAATGAAGTCCCGGACAGTGAAACATATGACAGCAATATCATCAGATGGTATACCGATGCATTAAACAGCGGCAGCGAGGATGTCAGGGAGACCGCTGCAGATTCTTTGTTTGGTTTTTATGTGAGAAAAGGGCAGCATGAAAAAGCGGAGGAATATCTGCAATATTTTGGGGAGCAGAATCCGGAGCGAAAACGAAAACAGGCGGTTATCTACAGCAAAACAGACCGTATGCGTGAGGCATATCAGACGTATGAGGAGTTGTTGTTTAACGGCTATCAAATGATGAGTATGGTGTTTCACAGTATCTATACGCTGAGGGTGCAAGAGAAGGACAAGGAAAAAGCGCATATGTTGGTGGACAAACAAAAACAGTTGGCACGGGTGTTTGATATGGGGGAATATCAGGCGGTTTCTGCCGGACTTGAGCTGGCTGTGGCAGAACAAGATAGTGAAAAAACGATTGCAATAATGGAGAGAATGCTTGCAAGCATAGAAGAAATATGCGCTTTTCATAAGTCGCCGCTATACGAGCATATGACATTTCAGCCGCCACGCGAAGAATTTCTGGCAGAAATCAGAAAGAATTTACTGAACAATTTTCGGGATGAAGAAACTTTTGACTTCTTAAAGGGCAACAAACGGTGGCAGGACTTGGTGCGCTAGCGGCAGTGAGGAAAGTAAATGCGGTGCAAAAGTAGGATGTAAAAAAACAGTTGAAAAGTGGTATGGAGGAACGGTAACATGGAAGAAATGAAAAAAAGCATTAAATTTGTGAAGGGTGTTGGGGAAGCCAGAGCAAAGCTGCTGGAAAAACTCGGCATTCGCACAGTAGAGGACATGTTATATTTCTTTCCGCGTTATGTAGAAGACCGTTCCTCCTATAAAAGCATTCACCAGTGGGCAGACGGCGAGACAGTCTATTTTCAGGGAACCGTCTACCGTGAGATGATGGAGAACCGTATTAAACGAAATATGGTAGTGTATACCCTGATTGTGGAAAATGATGGGGAGTTTGCCAATATGGTGTGGTTCAACAATAAATATCTCAAAGATGTGTTTGAGGTGGGCAAGACCTATCAGTTTTATGGCAAGGTTAGCATCAAATATGGCAAAAAGCAAATCACCAATCCAACTTATGAGCCGTTGGACAGCAATTTACATACCGGACGCGTCGTTCCGACCTATGCTCTGACGGACAAGTTATATCAAAAAAATATTCGCGCCATTGCAAAAAATTGTCTGGATATGATGGGCGGAAAAATCAAGGAATATATTCCCGCGTGGGTGCGGGAGGAATATGGGCTGAGTGAAATCAACTATGCCATTTCCTCTATCCATTTTCCGCAGAACATGGACGACTATAACATCGCGCGCTACCGGTTGGTGTTTGAGGAATTGCTCATGCTGCAATTGGGACTGTTCAGCATGAAACAGGTCAAGCATACGGAGCACGCGCCTATAATACCCGCGCAAAAAGCGATGCAGGAATTTAAAGAGAAGCTGCCGTTTTCCCTGACAGGCGCACAGCAAAACGTATTAAAAGAAATTGCAGCAGACTTGGAGAAAGACACCCCCATGAGTCGTCTGGTCCAAGGAGACGTCGGCAGCGGGAAAACGGTGGTGGCATTTGCGGCGATTTGGGCGGCAGTGCAGCAGGGAATGCAGGGAGCATTGATGGCACCAACAGAAGTGCTTGCCAGCCAGCATTATGAAACGGCACTGCATTATTTTGCGGAAGAAGAAGTCGCGCTGCTGACAGGCAGCGTGACAGGTAAAAAGAAACAGGAGACACTTGCGCGTGTTTGTAGCGGCAGCGCAAAATGTGTGATTGGCACACATGCGCTGATTGAGGATACGGTGGAATTTGCAAATTTGGGACTGGTGGTGACGGACGAGCAGCATCGGTTCGGCGTGAACCAGCGGGCAAAACTTAGCCAAAAAGGCGGCAGTCCGCATATGCTGGTGATGTCGGCAACGCCTATTCCGCGGACGCTTGCGCTGATATTATATGGCGATTTGGATATTTCGGTGGTGAATGAAATGCCGCCGGGGCGTACGCCGGTCAAAACCTATGTCATAGAAGAAGAACTCCGCGACCGTGCCTATGGCTTTGCAGGAAAACATATTGCGGCGGGACGGCAGGCGTATGTGGTATGTCCTTTGGTGGAAGAATCGGAAAAGATAGATACCAAAGCGGCGACAGAACTTGCACAGCAGCTTGCAATGATGTTTTCACAGTATCAGGTGGAATTGTTGCATGGGAAAATGCGTCCCAAACAGAAAAATGAAATCATGCAGCGGTTTGCGGCGGGA
>CATIYX010000282.1 GCA_949739095.1 uncultured Clostridia bacterium
ACTATAAAAAGAAATATGATACACTATAAGCTATGCAGGTGGAGTGCCTGTGAGGACGGTTTGCCCTCAGACCTTTAAGGAAAGGGGTGATGTTTATGGATTACATAATTGCTTTTGCGCTTATTGTAATGATTATTATTTTAACCATAAAAAACTAACCGCCCTCCTCAGCCAAGGTCAGCGGTTAGTTTGACTTAAAATCGGCAAACCGTTTTCATGCGGTTCACTCTACCTGCATTTATTATACCTCTTTTTGAGCTGTTTGTCAACTCTGAAAGTTTACAGCGAATGTCCGCATTTCGGACAAAAATCGTAAGTACGGGAGGTGACATTGCCGCAATTTTCACATTTTTTCTGATTTTTCAGTTTTGCGAGTTCCTCTTTCATCGTCGCCGCTTCTGCGATTTTTGCGTCAATTTCCCTGCATTTTTCTGCAACCGTGTCTGCCGGAAGCTCTTGCTGATTTTGATATGCTACATATACCAGTTCGCCCAGTTCCTGTTTCAATTTACGTGCGACCGCTTCCGCTTCGGAAACAGAGAAATTTCCCTTCACGGTTTCCACCATTCGGTTCGATTCTTTCACTGCGCTGCGCCCTAAATCTGTGGCTTTGTCTTTAATGGTTTCCCATAGTTCCATGATGCATTCCTCCTTTTATATGATTGCCAATCCGCAATAATTGATTTTTGTAAGTTCCATTGTTTCTTATATGTATTATACGCCAAAATGGAAAAAATGACAATAGGAAAATGAAATTTTTATAAATAGAAGCGATTGCGTCTATATTGTACTGTATCGTTGCCGCGCCCGCCTATTCGGTCGTTTTGTAAAAGGACAGCCAAACGCGCCCATAGCGGCGTTCGTCCACGCGCCGCAGGCTGCCCGCCATCTCCGGTAGCGGTCCTTCGTTTTCCGCCGCGATAATACCGTCCTGCCGCAGCAGGTCATTCCGGCTGATTTCCTCCAGTATCTTCGGAATCAATCCCAGCGGATAGGGTGGGTCCAGTAAAATCAAATCATACTGTCCGCCCCCACGCAGCACCTGCAATGCGTCCGCGCGGCGTAGGGTGGAACGGTCCTCCACACGCGCTGCCGCCAAATTCTGCTGCACAATGCGCGCCGCCGCTGCGTCCTTTTCCACGAACAAACAGTGCGCCGCGCCGCGGCTGAGCGCTTCAATACCCAGCGCGCCTGTTCCGGCGAATAAGTCCAGCACCTGTGCGCCGGAGACATAGGGAGTCAGGATATTGAACAAATTTTCCTTCACACGGTCGGTCGTAGGGCGCGTATGCTCCCCCTTCAAACAGACGAGCTGCCGCCCTTTTGCGCTTCCTGCAATGACGCGCATATAGATTCCTCCTTGTTTTTTTTACTTCTCGAAGAAGGGATTCGTTCCAGCTCATTTTATTCGCTGTCACATCATCCCCTCTTCGGATTTCCCCTGCCGCCGTCCTTCGCTCGCGCGTCGCATCGCGTTCCGCGACACTCCGGACGGCGCTCAGAACGCCAGTGCGTTTTTGGGTAACCTTGGCGCCAAAAAGTACAATCAGAGTCGCGATAGTGACTATGATAATCACGCTCCCGATGTTGATAACAACGACCATTTCCGGCAAGAAGAGTGTTATTCTGCTGCATATATAAAATATATTATAGCAGAAAGCACACCCTGTTTCAAGCATTTGTCCGCATGGAATAGCTTAAAAAGCAGAACGCAGCAGGCAGATGCCGCAGTGGCGCCATGCCGCGCCATATTTTTATGCATAATCACGAAAAAAATTTCCATGATAACCATAGACAAGCGCATGATTTTATGGTAGAATAAATAAAACTTCATTTGACGCGGCAACCAGTTTTCACTTTTAAATCGGTACAGAGAGACTGATAAGGTGATACACAATAGGGAGCGCGGCGCGCC
>CATIYX010000283.1 GCA_949739095.1 uncultured Clostridia bacterium
ATTTTCACTGCTGAGACGTTGCGCCGCCAATGAAATGATATCCTCCCGCAACCCTAACCGTTTAGAAATTGCAAACGCATTACTTTTACCAGGAATCCCTATCAGCAACCGATAAGTCGGCTGTAACGTCGCAACATCAAATTCACAGGAAGCGTTTTCCACGCCATCCGTTGAGAGCGCATAGAGTTTGAGTTCGCTATAGTGTGTCGTCGCAACAGCTTTACCTCCCATTTGACGGACATATTCCAGAATTTCAATTGCTAATGCTGCGCCTTCATCCGGGTCTGTTCCCGCACCTAATTCATCAAACAATACCAACGTATCGCTGCCGGTATCTTTCAATATTTCCACAATATTCACCATGTGTGAAGAAAAGGTACTGAGACTCTGCTCAATGCTCTGCTCATCACCAATATCAGCAAACACCTGACGATAGACCGGCATTTCACTGCCCAGTTCCGCCGGAATTTGAATACCCGACTGTGTCATTAGCGCAAACAGTCCCACTGTTTTCAGCGTAACCGTTTTTCCGCCCGTGTTGGGTCCCGTTACCACCAGCGTATCAAACTCGTTGCCGAGATGAATATTAATCGGCACCACTTTTTCTCTATCAATCAACGGATGCCGCCCCTTACGAATGTTCAAATGTCCTTCTCGGCTGAGTTTCGGCGCTTCACAATGATATTGCAGACAAAACTTCGCTTTGGCAAACCATACATCCAACGTGATGAGGATATCATAATTCAACGCTATCGCATCCGCACATTCCGCCACTTTGGCAGACAGCTCCATAATAATGCGCTCCACCTCATGTTCCTCCTGCGCCGCAAGCTCCCGAATTTGGTTATTCGCTTGTACCACTGCCATTGGCTCAATGAATACCGTTGCTCCCGTAGAGGAACTGTCATGCAAAATACCCGGCACATCCGCTTTGTGCTCACTCTTCACAGGGATAACATAACGGTCGCCCCGCATTGTCACAATCGCATCCTGCAAATACTTTGCATGTTTGGGAGAATGAATGATATTGTTCAAAATATCTCTGATTTTTCCATGTAAAATGTTTTTCCGGCGGCGTATACTGTGCAATTCACTGCTCGCCGTATCCGCCAAATCTTCTTCACTCACCACTGCATCATTAATTTCCCGCCGCAGCGCTGCATTGGAAATGAGCTGGGAACCTAAGTTTTCTAAAATTTCCAGTTCCGCTTCCTCGCCGGTATATTTACGCATCCGTTCCGCCGTCCCAAACAAGCTGGCTACCTGAAGCAGTTCTCTCAAATGTAACATACCGCCGGCTTCCGCGCGCCGCGCCGCATTTTTCACTTCTCCCACTGGCGACAGCGGCGGCGTCCCCTGCCGTTGTATCATTTGTACCGCCTGAGAGGTTTCCGCCAGCATCTGTTCTACTTCACTAAATTCCGGTGACGGACGCATTTCAATAATTCTTTTTTTGGTCTCTCCACTGGCTGCTAAATCCGCAATCATCTGTACAATTTTATCATATTCCAATAATCTACATACTTTCTCTGTCATGACCTTTTTGTGTTCCTCCGTTTTTTCACATCTTGCTGAAACCAGAACAATCCTACTGCCCCTCTCCTATTTTTCCGTAGCACAGGTATTATGTAGGTTTGCAACAATGTCTACACTGTCCTATCGAAGCAAAATCGGATAGTTATTGTTATTATATCATATTCCATTGTTTTTTGGCAATGGTTGTACCCATTTTTGCCAAATTTTTTTCCAATTTTTCCAAAAACATTTTTTATGCAAAACCTAGTTATTTCCTCTGCTTTTTTATTCCGCATCAAATCTGGTGTTCGAAACACTTTCCATTTTGTTCCAATCATTCTTTCACAGTTTTCCACATTTTTCGGATTATCCACGCTCTTACACCAAAAACAATGTGGATAACTCCACTTTTTACCCATTTTTCGCTCTTTTTTTGTGGATAACTCTGTGGAAATGTGGGTAACTTCACATTTTATTATTTCCATATTGTATTTTTTTCATTTCCTTTTTCTATAAAAATTTACCATACAACTTTCTCAAACTAAAAAACAAAGCCTAACCATATATAAAAGGTTAGACTTTGTTTCTTTTCAGTTTTCAGTTTCGCGCAGTCTGTCAACAATGCTTTGTTTCTCCACGGCAGAAAGCACAGGTACTGGCAGTAAAATTCCTATGATAAGCAGTATGGGGATTATGACAATAAGCGGTAAAAGTGTAAATTGATATGAGAAGAACCAAATATTTTTTGCTATCGTACCACCAATCAGCGCCGATGTTCCAATACTGAGCGCAAGCGATACCGCTCCCGCGCTTGCAGTGTACATAAGCCCTTCGGTGATGAGCATTTTTCGAAGCTGCCCCGGTGTCATACCGATTGATTGGAGCATTGCAAACTCACGTTTTCTCGTCAGAATACTTGTCAGCATGGAATTGGTAAAATTCAGTACACCGATAAGTCCTATAATAAGACTCAATACGCCGCCGACTATTAACACCGTATTTCTCAGTCCCTCAAATTCATTTGCTCTTGTCTGCTTTGACGAATACGTCATAACAGGCTCCGCATTCTCGGTATAGTTCTGCAAAAACGTATCCATTGCCGCCTCGGAGCCGTCCAGGACATCATATACATACATCATTGTGCCCGGATTTGAAACCATTGTTTTATACACCTCCGCGGGCAGATAATACGAATAGTCATAACCTACACGGCAGGAATTTGTAAAAACATTTATCTCGACTTTCGCCATAACCTCATATCTGTATTCGGTATATTCATTGTCGCCCGCGCTTTCACCATCTCCCTTATAATTACATAGCGTTACTGTATCACCTATATCGTAGTGAGAAGTTTCCAACGCATACACACCCTCTAAAATGTATTTTCCTGTTTTCAGTTTTTCGTAATCAATTTCACCTTCAAGCACGTTTAAATTACCCAGAGGAAAATCCTCCAATCCATACACCGCGCAGAAATAATTGCCATCATCGTCCTTGTTCGGCGGCACAGGCAGATAGTACGCATCTCTTCCGCCTGGCTTAACCCGAAAGCATTCGGCATCACCAACATCAGCAAAAAACCGTCCGCCCTCTTTAAATCCGCTTTGCCCCTGAATTGCTGAAATCACACTTTCGGTTACTGTATCAGTATCTCCTCTGTAGCTATAGTTTACAAGATTTGCGTGCGAAACAAGATAATCGGTTTCCACAAAGTTTGATAAATATTTATCCATATCAAAGCCAATACTCAACGTGTAGATTGTGTTAAACAGTACAAGCGACAATGCCATTGAAATTACAACAAGCGTCGTACGTTTTTTGTTTCTTCCCAAATTTGCCGCCGCCATACCGCCGATTTTTGCGCCGCCGCGTGATTTGCGCTTCTTCTTTTTTATATTTGTGTTGTCAGTATATCGGACTGCCTCAACAGGCGATACGCTCGCCGCAATGCGCCCCGGTTTCGCCGTGCTTATCGCAACCGTAACAATTGCAAACAATGTGCTTCCCATAAAAATAACAGGATTTGCGCTTGTTACAAAGTCTGCGCCTGCATAGGTGCTGTTATTCATAATGAGCGGCACAATTGACGTGCCGATAAAATATCCCGCGATAAGCCCTATCGGAATGCCGATACACGACAACAGGAATGCCTGGCGGCGAATCATTTTTTTGATCTGTTTTCCTGTTGTTCCGATTGTTTTTAAAAGTCCGTAAAAACGAATATCTTTCACGACGGAAATTTGAAAAATATTATAAATAATTAGGTACCCTGTCAGTATGATAAGCGCAATCGCCACCAGTGCACCCGCTAC
>CATIYX010000284.1 GCA_949739095.1 uncultured Clostridia bacterium
CACCGTCCTCCTGCACCGCTGTTATGGAATATCTCTGTCGTACATCCTCCGGTAAATTAGGTATCACAACTGCCACAACCGTAATTGCAACCAAGATACTCGCAATAACAACAGCAATTCTAGCTTTTATACTTTTGATTCCAAACAGAACATATACCAAAAGTCCCGCCATGACTCCAATCAGTCCACCGCGCGAACCAGTTTTTAATATGGCATAAAACGACAATATGATTATCAAAATATAGACTGGATAAAAACGACGTTTTTCCCAAAACCGCTTCACGCTTATAAGTATAGGCATAATAAAATATGCACAAAAGTGATTTTGATCTTCTTCAAATCCCAGTACCCTGATTACCGCGCGTTGCTCTGAACTGCTTACCACCTCATTTGATGACAGTGCAATTACAATACACACAACGCCAACGATAATCCATGCAGATTCCATCCACTCCTTTTCGCGTTCATTATAAATTCTCATACTGATAATCAGCAACATGAACAATCCCAAAGCCATATCCTTTGTTGTGACAATGCTAATTGGCGCATGGTAGACCACCAAAAGAATGACTGTATATAAAATATATATCGCATATGTAAAATGTATATAATTCAGCGCCAATGTGCTTTTTCCCATCAGCATTCTGATTGCCAAAATCGCTACTATCGGCAGTGTTATAAGTTTTAAAAGTGAACCAAACGGCGTAGTGACTACCGTAAACGGCAGACACACAAAATAGATACATGCCAAAACGCATTCCATGCTTACCGCGTCTTTATGCACTTTTTTTTCTGAATTTTTCACTATCATCATATTTTGTCCTTTACTGATTTTCGCTGCCGCCTTATTTTATCTACTGTAATTTTGAATGGTCGAATCACGGTTCTTATACGCCAAACTACGGTGTCCATTTCCCATTGCGGCAAAAAGCGTAGCGTCTTTTTCATAAAATAAAAATTGCATCTATATTTTTTTATCACACTGAGCCCCGCACCTGTTAATCCATCTCTGCGGCAGTAGTAACAGTACAGTGGCTCATCAAGAAACAAAACGCTGTTTGCATTGGTATATGCTTCAAGAGAAAACGCCGCATCCTCGGCAGTTTGGAACGCAAGCGAAAATCTAATATGTTCCACTATTTTTTTTCTGAATACGGCAAGGCAGACGCTATTTAAATCAATGCCGCCAATAAAAAGCGGATATACTCTTTGACAAAATCTGTCTTTTTGTACAAATTCATTTTGAAACGCAACCTTTGGTCGCCACTTTACTCCATTCGGAAAGATTTGCATATACGAAAATCTAACAATATCCGCATTTGTTTTCTCCTGCGCTTCTAAAATTTTATTCAGCGCCCCCGGCTGATACCAATCATCGGCATCACAGTAAGTGATAAATTCGCCGCATGCGTTTTCAAGACCTATATTTCTTGTACGGGCAACACTGCCTCCATTTTCATCCAACGCTATCAACTTAATTTCATTTTTATATTTTTCCAGTACTTCAAGCGTTTTGTCCTCTGACCCATCATCAACTACAACAATTTCCGCATCAGCTTTCTGGGATATGATTGAATTGATGCATCGGTCAATGTATTTTTCTGCGTTATACGCCACAACGATTACTGATAATTTTTTCATATTCATACTCTTTTTCACTGTTCTACAGAAGACTCAGCAAAATATATTTTATTCTCCTTCGTTTTATCTTCTTTCACTCCTGCTGCCGACTCTTTTATAAACACCACTGTCACCGTTTGAATCATAAGCTTGATATCAAACCATATCGAAAATTTGTCTATGTACATCCAATCAAACAGTATTTTATCGGACACTCTTGTATTATACTGTCCGTAAACCTGCGCCAATCCGGTCAGTCCTGCTCTGAACAGATATCTCAAATTATAATTTTTCACTATTTTACTATAATCATCAGCATACATTGGTCGTTCCGGTCTCGGACCAACAAACGACATCTCACCCTTCAAAATATTGATAAGCTGTGGCAGTTCATCCAATCTATGCGACCGAAGTATACGTCCGACTCTTGTTATTCTTTTATCGTTTTCCGTTGCAAGGCCGGTATCACATTTTGATGCATCCTTCACCATTGTTCTGAATTTAATGATATTAAATCGTTTTCTGTACATTGTATACCGTTCCTGTTTATGAAAAACAGGTCCCTTTGTATCCAGTTTAATTGCAATTGCAATCAGCACAAAAACCGGAGAAAGCAAAATCAAGCCTAAGGCTGAAGCAGTCATATCAAACATACGCTTGACAGCTTTATGCAAAATTCTGCTCCTATCACTTTTTAGTCCCAGTACCAGAGTATCTCCGACATTCGCAATACTGCTGCCAATAAGACTAATATTCTCAACAGTCGGAACAAGACAAATTGGTTTCATAAGCCATTTTGCAAGAAGAATAATGCGGTCAGCAAGTTCCCTGTTCACGGTTTCCACTACCAAAAGGCTGTGGGAATTTTTCACCGCGCATTCTATTTCATTTTCATCACACTCTGCAACATTGATTGCTCTGACTGTTCCATAGTCCACTGCATTACGCATCAATTTTTCCGAAAACCGCTTCGGACAATTATTTTCCCACAAGATAAGAAGTGTCTGTTTTTTTCTTTTCGACAGAAGAATTTTAAAAAGCAGTGTTCGTAAAACCAGCATAACCGGATAGCACACTGCGAAAACAATCAGCATTTTGGATATCGGCAGCAAAACGCGACCACTCGTAATATACCAAATTGCAGAAAATATGACAGCTGTCAATGCCAATGCTACAGCAAGCACAATCGGATGCCGTTTCTTTTGCATTGTATAGGAACAAGAATCATTATATGAATCCAACACATGTAGCAATATAACAACAAAAAAAGCGCCCGCCAGGTAAGTTATACTATCAATTGAATAGCCCAAAATAACCCTGCCCATCACCCAAAATGTCAGAGATACTGAAAAAACATCCAATATGATACCGCACCATTTCCCCAATCTGTTAATATTGTCTATGTGCATAAATATCCTCCTAATACAGCTAAAAAGCGGAATTTGCTGTACAAAAACTGCACAAATTCCGCTTTCCTATACAGCATTATATTCTTCATTTAAGAATTCTATTTCACAAATTGTCTGTTTTGTCAATCACTTTAATGCCGCCGCTCCATTCTTTATATACATGTCCCCATACTATTATTTTCGCCAACGCTGCCTTCCTCTATAGAATCTGCTTCCATTTTGTCAGGCATTGTTATTGCTGCTTCAGTCATCTCATCCGAGGAACCCTCGGCATGATTTTCTTCACCGGATACTGCCGCATTCTCATGAGCTTTGGTCTCATCCAAATGCGTCTTCTTTTTATCGCGCTGCTCTATTAAAAGTTTATCAAATGCTTCCTCACTCAGTGGTTTATAAAAATAGAATCCCTGCAAAATGTCGCATCCTGCATCCTGCGCAACTTGTTTCTGCTCAGCAGTTTCAATCCCGCTGCAAAACACCACTGCATCAATCTCTTTGGCAAGCTTCACTACATTATCAAAAACAATCCTCCCCGGACCTTCTGTTACATTTGCAAGAAGACTTCTATCAAGCTTAATTACGTTCGGTTCGAGACTCGATACATCATTCAGCGATGTGTACCCCTTACCAAAATTATCCAAACAGAAATTAAAACCGGCATTTTTTAACTGCCTAATATTGCCTTTGAATATTTCCTCATTTCGCTCTACTCTATCCTGCGTCATCTCAATAACAATCATATTTTCGCCTATACCATTTTTTGAAAAAATATCTATCATATGCTGTGCAACACCTTCATGTGCAAGCGTACTTTTCGCAATCTTGCAAGTTATAATTGCTTCCCATTCAAGTCTTTTTGACGCCCATTTACAACATTTTTCAAACACAAGCATATCAAACTTTTCATGAAGATTTTCTTTTTTAATTGCATTCAGCACCTGATTGGGCATAATATTTTTAGAATTTTCTTCTTTTAAACGCGTCAGCACTTCGCAACCAACCACTTCACCTGTTCGTGCATCCAAAAACGGCTGATACATTTGATAAAATCCATCATTATCTATAAAATTTTCAATATTCCTTTCAATATTATCGTTTTCAAGGATCAATTTCAGGTCGTCCTTATCTGATATTAGATATTTATTTTTGTTTGCTTTCGTTACCCGTGCAGCTTTTTTTGCATAACCGGCAGCTTTTATAAATTCTGTCTTCTCAGCCGCTACCATATACCCGCCCACAGCAACATCCATCATTTTATATTCTTTTCTGTCAGCACCCAAAAAGCATCTGCAAAAACCTTCCAGTGCGTCTTTGGAGAATGTTGTCGCGACAACATAATTATTTCCATCTACTTTTGCCGCCTCTCCGTTTCCATATCTGCACAGCTGCAAAACCTCTTTTGTTACCTGTTCTTGTATACGCACCAGCTCTTTTCTTTCAACCATTATCTGTAAATTTTCATAAAAAACATTAATATACAACACGGCACACTTTGCATCTTTTTTCAATGACCGTTCATAAAACTTCTTTACCCCCGACATTCCTGATAACAGCGGAGAATCGCTGTCGTCGTTCCCATTTCCCGACATTCCGAAAAACGCTATTGCCAGACATATTACTGCAATGAATCCTATTATCAAAATTGTCATATCTATCATCAAATTCACCTCTGTTCAACTTACCATTCACTGTCTTTTCAGTGTTACCATAACGACTTCCGGTGGATTAAAAACTCTCATTTTCCGCCAGTTATAATCACAACCGCGACTCACAATCATTGTCGTATCCATTTCCCTGTACACGCCATTTGTATATTGGGGGAATATTTCTCCATTTTTCCCCAGTACTCCGCCCACAAATGGCAAGCGTACAATACCTCCGTGCAAATGTCCCGATAAAATCAAATCTACTGGCAAATCATGCAGTTTCGGATACATATCAGCACGATGATATGCTAAAATATTAAATGAATTTTCAAGTCTTGTACTTTGTACCGTCCTTTTTATTTGTTCCACTGTTTCATTATCAATAACTTCATCACTTTTATCTTCAATTCCAATAATTCGAATTGTTTCTCCGTCTTTAGTTATATCATCAGCGGAATTTATCAGCATATTGACGCCTGCTTCTCTAAGCGCGCCGGAAATCTGTTTTCTCACCACATATCCGTTTGAAGCTTCATGATTGCCAAAAATCCCATAAACAGGAATCTCCGCTGGCAGAGATTTTATAATTTTCAATACATTCTCTAAATTTGTATCCGGCTGCTGAATCATATCTCCTGCAAACAGCAGGATATCCGGTTTAGACTGACTCAATAATGCTATAAACTTATCTGCATATATTGAATTATGTATATCCGAGATTACCGCAATCCGACAACCGTCAAAAGCTTTCGGCAACTTTTCGTTTGTATAGTCATATTCTGTCAGATAAACGTTTTGGTTCATAACAAAATTGATTCCTGCAGCAACCCCTGCCACAATGATGATAATAAGTAGAAAAGCAAAAAATCCGTTTATCTTCCGTTTCATTCGTTTTCCTCACCATTCGCATTGAATTCTTATCTATGTCAAGCAAAGTTAAATCTCCATTTTATGCCCCTGTACCGATTGCTACATTTTATACGCAACGAAACAGAGGTGCTTCCTCCCCCGGCGTCCAAGGTAGTCTGCGTCACCTTAAAGTGCACAGCTTCTTCTTAAATTAAAGTAGACTATTTACGTCTATTTTATCATGTCTACTCAACTTTGTCAATTTGTTTTGTCGAAATACATAGTATGAAAATTTCTACCCTCTCCTTCCAAAGTATTCGACCTTTTGGGAAAAGGGAAAAAGCAGACACATCTCATAACGTTTCAAATTATACTTTGGGTTGCTTCTTCCTATTCTGACAATTTTCGATTCACTGCTTCTGCAATATCCGGCAGTCTGCTTTTTAAATAGGGTCCTGGGCACTCGGTTTTATCGGAGAACATGCTGTGAATTGTCAGATTCCCATTCGTATCTCCGGTAAATTCCAGCTTTTCTATATTATTGCGCCGGCAAATATCCGCACACAGTTCAACCAGTGCACAAATTGACGCCTCACTCACATGCCAATCATCACCGATTTTGTCGTTGGAAACCTCTATGGTAACAGCACGATTATCATTTTCTCCGTTACTTGACGTCCATGCGCGGTTTTTCTCCTCTACATAACAGCCCACTTTTCCATTAATATCAATTGCATAATTTGCAGAAGCCTGTCTGTCCCGCTGGGCAAATAAGTCCCCAATTTTTTCCAAGCTGGTGATTCCCGCCATATGATGAATCGTAATTCTGTCAATCTTATTTTTTCGAGGAAAATCCGCATTGCTACTTAAATAGGCATATTCAATCAAGGGACTATTTGCAGCAATTACCTCATTTAACTCCTCCCCGGTCAGTTCTCTTCCAACATTTTCAGGTAATTTTTCACTTAGAACATACCATAATCCAATGATAACAACCAGTGCTATACAAAATCCAGCCAAAAGCAGCCAGATATCAAAAAATCTTTTTGCTTTCATTTTCTCTCTCATCATACACCTCCTAGGTCATTTGCACATACCAGTAAAAATTATATGCAAATATAGCAGCAAATACGCCGAACATTATTTTTGTAGTTAAAGCGTTCAATCTCTTGCCGCCCTGTGCCGGTTCTCCTCCCGACATGATTACTATTGAAGTGATTTTTATATTAAAAAACGCTGCATCTACCATATTATGGAGAAGAAAAGCAACCCACTCCGCTCTGCCATAGAGCCGTTTATTTTTGATAAGACATCTAACCGCGATTATAATCAGCATAAGCATTGCTACCAGTCCCTGTTCTGTTCCTACATGAATAAACGCGTTATGAATATGGTTTACGTTAAAATATATATCGCCATCATATAAATTCAGCTGTCGCCAGTTGCTCGGACCGATTCCAAATATCGGGTTCACTTTAAAATAACTCACTCCATTTTTCATCATATCCAGCCGCTCGCCAAAAGTTGCTGTAAAACTAGGTCTGATAATGATGAGCATAGCGGCAAATAGTAGACTCAACACCAAAAGAATCATTGCTATTGCCTTATATTCCACTAAAAACTGCTCCAATTTCTCCCATTTTATGATAACTGCCGCAATATATAACAGCAGACATACATACAGCCATGTCTGCCCCACTCGTGAAACCGCAAGATACAAAAGAATTCCCAGTCCCAATCCGATACTCAGCCGTGCAAGCAAATGTCCTCCACGTACAGCAGCCTCCTTTATGCCGAATTTTTTCATCTCCGCAATCAGAATCACGATAACTCCTGCCGCCATAGCCGCAAAACTACTCATTGACAATGTCAATGCAAGCGCAATCAATATTATCGGTTCTATACATTTCCACCACCGCAGATACTGTACACCACTTTCTTTTTCATTTGGCATACAATTCATATAGGCGAACCAGCCCAATACAAGAAATATCCCCATACCATTAGGATTTCCTATCAATCCGCCAAGTCGTGCTGATGAATGCAGCCGTACGGCATCATATACAAACTCCCCGATACCAGAAAGCGCAATAAATGCCGCCAAAATAACACACATTTTTTTGAGCAAAAATATGCCTTTATTATCCAGATATGCCATACAAAGATAGATGACCGAAAAAGCCACCTGAATAGACGCAAACCCTTCCGCAATGTTTCCATATGCTAAACAGGATGAGATAAGGCTAAACAGATTATAGGTAATCAACGGCATTAAAACCCATAAATCCACTGTTACTGCGCCCTGCATGAAACCAACCACACAAAGCATAATTCCCAGTGCACAAACAATGGCCATCTTTCCTGCACCGCCAAGTACCAAAACGCATATTGTTAAAAATAGACAAGTTACAACATATTGATTTTGCGCTTCTTTAAATAAGTATTTTAATTTTTCCATGACGCAACTCCTCTATTGTCTCATTATTGCAAGATAAAAACTTTAAAATTTTTAGTATTACTTCTATAACTTATACTTCTATTCAAATACCCTCTATACAGATTTTATTAACATTCTATACATAAGTCAACATTTTTGTTGCATCTTGTCAAAACTTTGTTAAATTAGACAAAAAAAAAACGCGGTAAAAAATATACAAAATTAACAACTCTTTGAGCGTACTATCATTTTACAGCAATACTCTCATCACATCAAAAACTTTATACTTCTTTAAATGAAAGAGTATATGGTAGATTATTGTTAAAAAAATAACCCATACACCATGCAAACGCAAGCTGTAAGGGTTATATTCGCCAAACAATATTTACATTTTCATCGCTGAGCAAAATTTTATCTATAAACTGTGCTGCAACCAACTTCTTTTCTTCAAAGTCAAGAGAATAAAAGTCAAGTTGCTCCGTTTTAGGAGGTTTATTTTCGCTTTGTTTTATCAGCTTCTGCCGCTCTTTATGAAGCACATCAATCTTTTTGTTAATATACGAAACAGAAACCTCGCTGCTTTCCGCCAACACATCAACCAAACGGTTTATTTTCTGCTCAATCTCTAAAATTTGAGAAGCCCGCTCTTTCGTATCCGGCAGATTTGCCTCAGATGGTGTTTCTTCCAACATTTTTGCAATTCTGTCTGCAACATAATTTTCTAATTCTCTCAAATCAACTTGAACAGTGGTGTCACAGATTGCAAAATTCGACCTTCCCGAACATATTAAATTGTGCTTATCTTCCGCTTTAATATAGTTAATTTTAATTGCATAGCCACATTTTTCGCACTTCATAAGTCCAGTCAACCATGAATATTTTCCTGCATTGGCTCTTGCAATTTGTGGATTCTTATTCAGTTTATTCTGCACACGAATCCATAAATCAGAATCAATAAATCCCTCGTGATTGGCAACGGTCAACATTTGCCCTTCCATAGAATTATATTTATTTCGTCCTCGCGCCCGGCGCCCTATTATATTGCATGCGTGAACACCGTCAAAACTCTCAATATCCTGCTGCATCTGTAATCCACCTGCAAAATAATACCAGTAAATATCTTCGTCCGCCTTAACATATAAGGGACTGTGCAGGATACGCGATAGTGTTACATTATCCCATACCTCTCGTTTCGGTCCATGAATTCCTTTTTCTTTCAAAGTTCTTGCAATGCCTCGCAAAGAGGTGTCCGGCTTTGCATATTCCTCAAAAACAGCTTGTACTACTTTTGCCTGTTCGTTGGCAGCAAGTGAAGATACCTGTCGTCCATCTGCCATAATCTTTGTCAAATCAAATCCATATGGAGCAGGTCCGCCCGGCCATGCCCCAAGACGAAAGCGGTGAACATAGTTGTCCTTCACACGTTCGGCAATCGTTTCCCGCTCAAGCTGGGCGAACACTAAAACGATATTAAGCATTGCCCGCCCCATAGGCGAAGATGTGTCGAACTGCTCTGTTACAGACTGAAACTCCACGCCATATTGTTGCAAAATTTCCCAAAGCTTGCTGAAATCTGCAATGGAACGACTGAATCGGTCTAAACGATAAACATAAATTTTTTGGATTTCTCCTTTTTTCACCGACTCCATAAGTTCCATAAAAGCCGGACGCTTGGTATTTTTTCCCGAATAGCCCTTATCGCGGAAAACATGCACCTCTTCTCCCGCATACTTTTGGCACAAGTCAATTTGTCCCTCAATAGACAAACTGTCTTTTTTATCAACGGATTGTCTTGCATATATCGCATTCATGCTACAGCACTTTCCTTTATCTTAGCTGCCTGCAACAAAATGA
>CATIYX010000285.1 GCA_949739095.1 uncultured Clostridia bacterium
CCTCTTATCGAAGACCCACATGATGAAAAGCGATCATGTAAACACCTCTGAACCTCCAACTTTTTCATCTACCCACTTCTATCCAGCCGTGTTTCAGGTAAATTTACCTGAAACACGGTATCGGGAACATTCGGCGCTGCGTCCCAGAATCGCCATTTGGACGCGGCGCCATTTTTTTATATTTTTTTCTTTGTTATCACACATCTAACACAATTTTATGGTATAATATTTTCTAAGAAGGGATTCTCTCCGGCTTGCGCCATCGATTCATCCCCCTTGGGCATTCCCCCTGCCGTCATTCTACGCTCGCGCGTCGCGCCGCATACTGCGGCACTCCGAACAGCGCGAGGTATGCAATCTTCGGACATGCGCCGAAGATTGCATGAATTAGAAAGTAGTCCGACACCAGTCATTCATCTTAAAACATAATAGTTTCAAATAAAAAGCGTCCCTTGCAAAGTCTGTCCCGCAAGGTGTAGGGAGAATAGGAATTCCTGTATTTTTTGTACTTTTTGCTTCAAAAAGTACGTTTATTATGATATACTAGTCGCTAGAAGTGACTATTCGTAAAAGGAGGGAAATATCATGTATCACATATTGGTAGTGGACGATGAAGCAAAAATCCGCGAAGTCATTCGCGAATATGCAGAATTCGAAGGATATCAAGTGACTGAAGCAAATGACGGTATGGAAGCCGTTGAACTATGCCGCCAGCATGATTATGATTTATGCATTATTGACATTATGATGCCAAAATTAGACGGTTTCTCCACTTGTAAAGAAATCAAAAAACTAAAATCAATTCCTGTGCTCATGCTGTCGGCACGTGGCGAGGAATATGACAAATTATTCGGCTTTGAACTGGGAATTGATGATTATGTAGTCAAACCATTTTCACCAAAAGAACTGATGGCGCGCGTACATGTCATCATCTCGCGTAATGAGAAAAACAGCGGCAACGGACAGCAAAACAAACTTATGATTTTTGGCGGGCTGGAAATTGACATGACTGCACGGACAGTATGTGTGGACGGCGTGCGGGTTGACATGACCCCAAAAGAATATGACTTGCTGTTTTATTTGGTATTAAACCAAAATATTGCGCTCTCACGAGATAAAATTTTGACGGATGTTTGGGGATACCATTTCTATGGAGATGACCGCACAGTCGACACCCATATCAAAATGCTACGCGGCAGCTTGGGTCCTTACCGCGACTATATTGTGACATTGCGCGGTTTGGGCTATAAATTTGAAGCTACAGAAAAGGAATGATGTTTTCATGAAACAACTTGCTCCCCACCGTTCTCTCAAAGTTAAGCTATGGTGTTATTTCGGTGCGTTTGCCTTGTTTATTCTGGCTGTCCTGTGGCTACTGCAAATCTTTTTTCTCAATACATATTATGAGAATATGAAAGCGCACGAAATTGAAAAGCTTGGTAGAAATCTAATTGCTGAATATGGTACAGCCCATTTTGAGGACTACGCTGCCCAACTCTCTTATAAAAATGGAATCATTATTCAGCTATTTGACCAAAATGGCAGTTTGCTGTTCCCAAATGAATCCTTCTCCAGTGATATGCCACCAATGCGGACCAATCCAAGGGAATTCCGCTCTTTTCTGGAAGAACTTGATAAGAATACCCAAACGGACGACGTTACTTATACGGTCAATCACGAACGTTTCAAAACACATATGGTAGTGTTTGGTGCAAAACTGCAAAATGCTGAGGGCGGCATAGAATATCTCTATATCAATTCCCCATTAGCGCCCATTGGCGCAACAACACAGGTTCTGCAAAATCAACTTATCATCATTTCCATTTTGTCGCTCGTGATTGCTTTCATCTTGTCCTATTTTATTGCCACACGAATTGCCAGACCCATCATCAATATTACCAAATCCGCTAATATTCTGGGAAAAGGCGACTATGACGTCACCTTCCATGCAGATGGCTATTCCGAAATTGCCCAGTTGGCAGATGTCCTCAACCACACAACGCAAGAACTGTCCAAAACCGATGCGCTACGCCGTGATTTGATTGCCAATGTATCACACGACCTGCGTACACCGCTAACCATCATCAAGTCTTACGCAGAAATGATTCGCGATATTTCGGGCAACAATCCGGCAAAGCGTATGGCACACACAGGGGTTATCATTGATGAAACAGACCGTTTGTCTGCTTTAGTTACTGATATTTTGGATTTATCCAAAATTGAAGCCGGCACGACTCCACTGACGTGTAGCCGGTTTTCGCTATCACTTGCCGCACAAGATATTTTATATCGGTTTCACTTTTTGGTAGAACAAGAAGGATATGTATTCGATGTTCATTTGGAGGAAGATACGTTTATCTATGCGGATGAAAACCGAATTGAACAAGTTTTATATAACTTAATCAGCAACGCTGTCAATTACACCGGCGACAACAAAACTGTTGCCATCTCAGTCCGTCATATCGACAATGATATCATCTGCACCGTGACAGATACCGGAAAAGGAATTGCTGAAGATGAAATCCCAAAAATCTGGCAACGTTACTATAAATCCAGCGAACGCGGACAGCGTACCAACCACGGCACCGGAATCGGTCTATCTATTGTACAGGGAATTCTAAACCAACACCATGCGGTTTATGGTGTGGATAGCGAAAAAGGCAACGGCGCTACTTTCTGGTTCCACCTTCCCTATTCCGTACAGGAACCATTTCCCGAAACACGCTCCTAAACAGCAAATTTCTGTGCACTATGTGAAGCAAATTTCATAAAAACGCGACAAAGAGCAATATTTATCATAAATAACACAGTCGTCCACTTCTCTTATACGTGCACAGTAACTGAATAGAAAATCTTTTCTAAATATGTCAAAAGCCGTTCGGCAGTATGATACCGCCAAACAGCTTTTGACTTTTTTATTTATATGTTCATCCATTTGCATTCCATTGGCTTAAGGACAACAGCAATTTCTTTACCATTCACTTTGATATTCGCTTTCTGCACATCTGTTGAATTGTTCACTGCACAGAACCGTCCCGCTTCCGGATATGCATTACATTCTACTTCTTTATTGTCGCTATAGAACGCTTCCATTGCATCTTCACGGCTTGCCGCCCAGAAAATCGCACGATAGAGCAGCCTTGCATTAGTTGCATTATATGGCATCCCTGCAAAATAGACACTTCTACCTTTTCCGAAAGTATTCACTGCCATATTACAGCTTCTGTTTTGCACATCCAGAATTTGTGCACTGTCCTCACTGCGATAAACCATTGTCATGCTTTCGCCATAATCCACTTCGCCTTCCAGTTCTTTAGTAATGAAGTGGTTACGGTCCGCTTCAAATGCCGGTTTATTGTTACTGGCAGTAAAACCAATTTCTTTCTGCACACCAAGAATGTCAGACAACATGAATAGCTCTCCATCTTTCTCGCAAGCTGTCGGTTCACCAATACCAATGAATCCGCCGCCGTTATATACCCATTCACGAATGGTTTCCACTACCTTAGGGTCTGCCCAATTATCGCCGCCGCTCCATGCGGTTCCGGCATCGCCGGCATTGAGGATAATACCTACATCTTCCGGAATGCCATTTTCACGGATACTATCAAAACAAATGAATTCCACATCCAGCGGGAATCCCGCCAGCGCTTCAATCGCGCCTAGATAGGAATAACAACGCTGATTCCACAGGGAATGCGCTACCTGGTGCGTCTGCCAGGAACGAATTTTACCCCAGGAATTAAGCACTGCAACCTTAAACGGCGCCACATATGGTTTGGTACCTTTTCCTTCGCTCCAAATGGACTTGAACTGAGACGTGATTTCCGTTACATGGTCTACGAATTCAGGGAATTTCAATGCCAAACTCAAATATCCGCCGTATCCCATGCGCGCCATTGGTTTTCTCATAATCGCACGGCGGCATTTTGTCCAAATCGGCGTGGATTCTCCTACCGGGTCTCCGCCTTCATAAAATACATCTGGGAAGAAATAGGGAGAGAACCGCGCTTCTGTTTCCGCCACAGGAATGTCTGCAATCATACGCGTGGTCACGCCATCGCCTGCCGCGCCCACGACCGCATCCAGAC
>CATIYX010000286.1 GCA_949739095.1 uncultured Clostridia bacterium
GGCAAAGCGGAAGATTCTATACTAAAGTTATGATACTATTATAATATCAGAAGGGGAACCTGTCAACATTTTTTTTATTTTTTGTAAAATTTATAGCCGTGCCAGCACTGCGTCACCCATTTCTTTGGTGGAAACAGCTTTCATTTCAGCATTTTCGACCAAATCCGCCGTGCGGAAACCGTCCTGCAACGTTTTTTGTACGGCATCTTCAATCGCGCACGCTTCTTTTTCCAAATCAAAAGAATGACGCAGCATCATGGCAACAGACAAAATCGTTGCCAGCGGATTGGCAATCCCTTTGCCTGCAATGTCGGGCGCACTGCCGTGAATGGGTTCATACATGCCTTTTTTGCCATCGCCCATACTTGCGGACGGCAGCATACCAATGGAACCGGTCAGCATGGATGCTTCATCGGAAATGATGTCACCAAACATGTTGGAGGTCACAATCACGTCAAACTGCTGTGGATTGCGTACCAGCTGCATGGTAGCGTTGTCCACATACATGTAATTGACGTCCAGTCCGCTGCCTTCTAATACTTCCGCTGCTACTTCACGCCACAGGCGGGAGGATTCCAGCACATTCGCTTTGTCTACAATGGTCAGCTTTTTCTTGCGTCCCTGCGCAATTTTGACAGCTACTTTCAGCACGCGTTCTACTTCCGCTTTGCTGTAGCGTTCCGTATCATAGGCGCTGTCGCCTTCGCGTCCGCTGTCACCAAAATAGATACCGCCCGTGAGTTCACGCACAATCATGATGTCCAGATGGTCGCCAATGATTTCCGGTTTCAGCGGGCAGGCGAATTTCAGTTCCTGATAGAGCAGCGCGGGACGCAGGTTCGCATACAATCCCAGACCGCTACGCAGTCCGAGCAGAGCCTGTTCCGGGCGGATACCGTCGAGGTGTTCCCATTTCGGTCCGCCCACCGCGCCCAGCAAAACGCTGTCCGCCGCTTTGGCTTTTTCCAGTGTTTCCTCCGGCAGCGGTTTTCCTGTCGCGTCAATCGCACAGCCGCCCGCCAGCAAGTTGGTGTAAGTGACGCCATGCCCGAACTGGTCTGCGACTTTGTCCAGCACGCGGACTGCCTGTTCCACAATTTCCGGTCCGATTCCGTCGCCCGGAACCAGTGCAATATTCATATTCATAGATGATTCCTCCTGTTTTTGAATTGTCAACGAATTATTTCGACGTTTTCACATAGTTCACCAGACCGCCCGCGTCCACAATGCCTTGAATGAAGGGCGGGAACCCTGCTGCCTGATAGGTCTTGCCGGTGGTTTTGTTGGTGATAACGCCTGTGGTGAGGTCTGCTTCCACCACGTCACCCGCGTTAATTTCTTTTGCTGCCGCCTCGCATTCCATAATCGGCAGTCCGATATTGATGGCATTGCGGTAGAAAATACGCGCAAAGCTTTCCGCGATAATCAGCTTGATACCGCTGGTTTTGATTGCCAGCGGCGCGTGTTCGCGTGAGGACCCGCAGCCGAAGTTTTTGTTTGCAACCATGAGGTCGCCTTCTTTGACTTTATTCACGAAATCCGCGTCAATGTCCTCCATGCAGTGCGCCGCAAGCTGCTTTGCGTCGCTGACATTGAGGTAACGCGCGGGTATAATTACGTCGGTGTCGACGTTGTCGCCATATTTGTGTACGTTTCCGCTTACTATCATGATTCAATCCGTCCTTTCTATTACAGGCTGTCCGGCCCGCAGATAATGCCGGCAACCGCGCTTGCCGCTGCGACTGCCGGAGAAGCGAGATATACTTCTGATTCTGTGTGTCCCATCCGTCCGACAAAGTTACGGTTGGTGGTGGATACACAGCGTTCGCCTTTTGCCAGAATGCCCAAATGTCCGCCCAGACAAGGTCCACAGCTCGGCGGTCCAATTACACAGCCTGCGTCCATAAAGGTTTGCAGATATCCTGCCATCATGGCTTCCATATAGATTTTCGGTGTTGCAGGCAGTACCATCACGCGCACACCGCGTTTGACTTTTTTGCCTTTGAGGATGTTCGCCGCAATTTCCAGGTCGCTGATACGTCCGTTTGTGCAGGAACCAATCACTACTTGGTCAATTTTGATATCCATGGCTTCTGCTTCTGCAATGGTTTTGGTGTTCTCCGGCAGATGCGGGAACGCCACTTGCGGTACCAGCTTGGACAGGTCAATGTCAATCGTCTGTTCATATTCTGCGTCCGCATCAGGATAGAAATACTGATATTCCACTGCCGCATGTTCTTCTACATAGGCTTTCATGATGTCGTCCGGTTCAAAAATACCGTTTTTCGCACCTGCTTCAATTGCCATGTTCGCAATGGTAAACCGGTCGTCCATGGTGAGAGAGTGAACGCCTTCACCCGTGAACTCCATGGAACGGTACAAAGCGCCGTCCACACCGATTTTTCCAATGATGTAGAGAATCAAATCTTTACCGGAAACATTTTTAGAAAGCTTACCGGTGAGGTTAAACCGAATTGCCGCCGGCACCTTAAACCAGCCCATGCCCGTTGCCATACCGACTGCCATA
>CATIYX010000287.1 GCA_949739095.1 uncultured Clostridia bacterium
GCTGCCTCGTCAGGTTGCGCCGTCTCTGGCATTATTTCCTCCGGTTCTATTTTCATTTGACAATCGCACTCTTGTCCTTCTTCAAGCGGTTTCCCACAAAACACACAAAATTTATCCATCGCTGTTCCCATCCTTTCCACCGCGCAGCAGACCGCCGATTCGTCAATCTTTCCACGCAGCATTTTTGTCTTTTCACCCGAACATTTTCCTGCCTTTTCTATCTCAAATTATATCGGATTTTGCACAGGATGTCAACCACTGTCAGACCTGATAACATCCTCCATATGGATTGACAGTTTCTTCTCCGCATATTTTACAGGAGCTATTTAATAAATATTTTTTGAGTAACAACTTTTAATGATTGACCCATTAAAAGAAAAAAGGCTGTGCTATTTTCTGCTGGAAACCGATTTTCGCATTTAGAAATTGGCTGTTTGTGAGTAGTTTCTATGAGAAAGAGGGAGAACAGATTATCTGCTCTCCCTCTTTTGTATTTCAGCATAGACACATCCAAGGTGTCCATCTTATAGCAGTGCAATGACTCTGGCACTATGCGGCGGCACTTCTTCCCGCACAGTATCGCTCGTGCCAAGTGGTTTCTCTGTCCAAAAATCGCGCATGTGAAATGTCTTTTCAAGTTGCACCTGAACCGTTTGCGGTATATTCTCCGTATTAAACAAGAATAAAAGGCGATCTCCTGTGCGTGCATAGGTAAAGGTTTCATCGCTAAATATCGCTGCCTCTCCCGTATGCTGCACCAGTAGTTTCAACCATTTTTTTGTCTCCTCTTGCAATTCTATCATATCATCACCTGACAAAATCATGCCGCCACTGGCAAGCAAAACCGCCGCATGAAACAAAAATTCTTCCTGTGTTATCGTTGTACTTTCTTGACGGTCTATTTTTCCGTCTGGTCCGACTACCTGAATTTTCTTATTTTCCAGCACAGCACAATCCGGATCATTGACCCATAGTTTCCCGTGCTGCCAATTGCGGTAGAATTGTTGCTTTGAGAGCGAACGGAATTTCTCCCAGCTCCGTTTCACATCATCCGTGACACGCATACCATCTACTGTGCCGATGGAAGGCCACATCGGCGCATTGCAGCCCAGCAAAAAGCTATCATCGCCGGCACCCTCCCGTATGGCTTTCATACCCATCCGATATGCCTCTACGCTCGTTTTAGAGGAATCAAATCGTCGTCCAAAGGGAAATGCGCCCCAAGTATTAGCGTCCAATTTAAAATAGGTGCATCCCCATTCTTGCCGCATAGTGCGAAACACCTTTGTTAAATACTCCCGTGCGCCCGGATGTGTTCCATCCAGCATATACCACGGTCCATGCCGCCATCCGCCAAACGTCACTTCATCGCTCCGCAGTGGACCATTGTTATCCTCCCGTTGTACAAACCAATCCGGGTGTTCCCTCAACAATCTTGAATCCTGTTCCGCAATAAATGGCGCCACCCAAATCGCTGGTCGCCCGCCTTTTTCCCGAATCATTTGGCACAAGGTTTTCACATCCGGTCGAAACTGTTCGTTTACCTCCAACCAGTCCCCCATAAATGCTTGATAACCGTCGTCAATTTGAATATAGGATAGCTCCGGCAATTCCCGCTGCACCGCTTCTGTATTCTCCAAAATATTGTCTTTTGTCACCTGCGGTCCAAAACAATACCATGAGCACCATCCTGTTGGCTGCTCCGGCGGCATTTTTACACCATGGTTGTGCGCCAACCGCTCTGCCAACTGTTCCAACAGCGCATTTTTATCTTTGCCTTGCAGCATCATAAATTCTTCCAGCAACCAAGTTTCTCCCGGTGCCATCGCAAGGTTCTCACAATTTAATACCACTTTCATCTGTTTTACATTCAATCGGAATTCACCACTGAACCGATGGCAGGAGGAAAATGCAAAAAGCAGATATTGCCCTCCGGTGTTCAGCAGCAACAGGTTATAAACTGTAAAAAATCCCTGTTCCTGTGGCAAATGGTAATGCACTGCATCAGAATAGCTAATCGCCTGTGGTATGTCCGGCGTCCCTTCATATTGCGACAGCATGGTATACCCTTCACCATAAAAGTGCAACTGTTGTGCGTCCTGCCAATCCCCACCGCAATATACCACTTCCTTGACGGTAACGCTCTTTTCCGACCGGTTGTGAAGCCGCAATCGGTAAAAATTCCCATTTTTTTCCATTTCTATTCGGACATTTCCGTCCGCTGTTACAGACGGCTGCATGTGATTGCATATCCACCTTCTCATTCCGCTTTCTTCCTTCCCCTGTTGCTTAATTTTCTCCGAATGAACTTCCTTGTATTTCTAATTCCACCAAATCAATAGGTCCTTCCAGTTCCACCTTCAACACTGTGCATACATCGTCTAAATCTTCTTCCTGTGTTTCAATCCAAATACAACCTGGCATATTCAACCAGCTCGCGCCACCTGTGACACTCCAGGACAGTTCCCGTCCGTTTTTCAGGGAGGTGACGCGGCGGATATTGTTACGAATACCATTCATCATGACCTGATGGTATGGTTTGTCATAAACAAACAAATACAAGGTCTGTTTATCCTCAGACAGCGTTGTACCGCCTGCAAAATATTCCGTTCCAATCCCTTTTTCAGGTTCATAAATCGCTTCTTCATATTGATGTGTCCAGCGTCCCAGCGCTTTCATCTGCGCCTCTACCTCCGGCGGAATCATGCCTTCCGGATCCGGTCCAACCGAAATTAACATGTTTCCTCCTTTGGAAATGCACTCTACAAACATCCGCACAATCTGGCGGATATCTTTGAAATGATGGTCGTTTGGTTGATATCCCCAAGAATCATTAAAGGTAGTGCAAAGCTCCCATGGTACCTCCGGCGCACATAAGGGGATATATAGCTCAGGTGTAAAATAATCTCCCGCTCCTATCAGCCGTCCGTTGATGACCGTTTGCGGACTAATAGAATGAATCCATTCTCGCACCTGCTGTACCTCCCAGGAATAGCCTTTCCGTTCAAGCATGACATCAAACCACAGCAAATCTACACCACCATAGTTCTCCAGCAACTCCCTGATTTCGCCGCGGTATCGTTCCATGAAACGTTGCCATGCTGCTTCTTTTTCCGGCGTAACTACCGGTTTCTGTTTTGATGCAGCAATAACCTCCTGCCATCTTGCACTAAAATTCGTTTTCTCTTTGCGCATTTCTGTAATTTCTTCTACACTTTTATCCAAAATTACCTGCATGTTATCCAAATCAGCCCAATCCGTATTGGTAAAATAAATTCCTGTTTTAATACCTTCCTCTCTGAGCGCTTTGCAATAGGGTGCAATGAAATCTCGTCCTGCCGACGTTTTTTTCACCGTATTGAGGTCCGTATATTTCGTGTCAAACAGTGCCACACCATCATGATGTTTACTCGTCAGAACCGCATAACGCGCGCCAGCTTCTCGAAACAGTGCCGCCCATTTCTGAGGGTCAAATTTGCTTGCCGTAAAACCTTCCAACTGTTTCATATAGTCCTCATAAGAA
>CATIYX010000288.1 GCA_949739095.1 uncultured Clostridia bacterium
CGCGCGCTGCATATGCAGTGGGGCAGTCCTGCGCCGTTGCTGCGTCAGACAGCAGACGCCGCCGTATTTGAAGGCTACACCGTACATCTGCCGGACTGGATATTGCAGCCCGCCGTACAGGTAGAATCGGACGAGGACTATTTCACGCCAAACGGACCGTTGCGCTGGATGATTGCGTGCGAAAAAACCGTAGACGGCAATACTGCTGAAGCCGACTGGACACTACGACAGGAATCAGTAGGTCACCACTCGAAAAAATGATATTTATGTAACTATACTGCTGAAATTGAATCTGAATATAAAAAGGTATGATAATTTATGTATCACGAAAATACACCTACCCTGGAGACGGAAAGACTTATATTAAGAAAATTTACTCATGCTGATATTGACGATATGTTATTGCTTTACAGTGATAAAGAAGTCAACAGGTTTTTGCCATGGTTTCCGCTGAAAACACGAGATGAAGTTTCTAGGTATCTTTATGATACGATTTTTCCTTTTTACGAAAAAGATGTTGCCTATAGTTATGCAATATCTTTAAAGGAGAACAAACAAGTGATAGGATATGTTCATGTTAACGATATCGGCGGCAGCAATGATATTGGTTATGCCTTGCGTAAAGAGTTTTGGCACAAGGGGATAACAAGTGAAGCCTGCACTGCTGTTATAGACAGATTACGAAAAGTGAATTTTCCATTTATTACAGCAACGCACGATATTCATAATCCTCATAGCGGTGAAGTAATGAAAAAACTTGGTATGACCTATCGTTATTCTTATCAAGAAAAGTGGCAGCCAAAAGATATTTGGGTTACATTCAGAATGTACCAGCTTAATTTAGACGGCGTAGAGCGTACCTATACAGAATATCAAAAAAAGTACTCCTATTTTGTGGAACCACTACTATAACATTTTCATTTTTTATGTTTCAACAAAAGCGAAATGTTTTGCACATTTCGCTTTTTTATATTGATTACTAAGCTATTTGCAGGCGGAAATCTACATAAAAGTATTTGATATAAAACGCCTCTATAAACACGGTAAAAAAACTTCTCCCCCATTTTCTTCTATATAATAATATATCCACCTCTCCTCTCTACAGACAGATGCCATTCGTTTGTAATTTACACAAAAGCTACGCCGCCGGCAAACTGTTTGTTTTGAGGACTGCTTTTTTCTATATTTTTTAACCAATTTGTAACTTTTTTCAGAAGAAAACTTCCGCCAAACACTTGTTCGGACGCCTTCTTTTTTCTTTTTTAACACCTTCTTTTTCTTCGGAAAAATGAAAAAAATCTTAAATTTTTATAAATTTTTTGAAACCCCGAAACCATTATCACAAAAGGCTTTTAAGATTTAGTATATGCAAATTTTTTAAAAATATTCCTCTAAACTGTTGACAAATTACGCAGAAGCGTGTATACTATGTAACATAGGTGTAACAATTTTGTAATATTTCTAATATCGTTGTGTAACTATCCAAATTTTGAAAAGACACCTGATTTAAGAAACCAAAGAGAAGGAGTGGAGCGGTAAGATGCAGTTTTCAAAGAAAAAAGTAGCAGCGGCAGTTGCCATGTTACTCGTAGCAGCGCAGACTGCGACTTATGCAGCAACAGGGAATGCGATAGATGGCGGAATTAACGTCAGAAGCGGCGCAACTACAGACAGCAACATCGTCGGAAAATTATATAAGGGCGATAAGATTAAAATAAACGAAAGAATCGGCGAATGGTATAAATGCGAATATAACGGACAAGAGACCTATGTTTCCACCGATTATGTTATGATTATGAAAGTAGCGGACGGAAATGTCCACACAGACCAGGTGCCGGTTCACAAACAAGCAAATGCGGATTCCGAAATTTTCGGAGAATATTATACAGGCAGCACGGCTGTTGTAACAGAAGTTGGCGATGAATGGTGCCAGGTATTATATTATGGCGATTTGGGTTATGTTCAACGCTCGTACTTAGATATTTGCAACGAAACGCCTGTTTCCATACAGGCACCGGCAGCACAAGCGAACTCGGGCAGCGCGGTTGTGGATTATGCAAAACGGTTTATCGGTACACCATATGTTAGCGGCGGAAAAAGTCCCAGCGGATTTGATTGCAGCGGATTTACTTCCTATGTATATGCCGGTTTCGGTGTACGGCTCAACAGTTCTTCTTCCACACAGGCGAACCAAGGTGTTTCTGTTTCCAGAAACGAATTGCAGCCGGGAGACTTGGTGTTCTTTAACACCAGCGGCTCTGGAATTTCTCATGTAGCTATTTACGTTGGCGGTGGCAACATTGTTCACGCAACTATGCCGGGCGACACGGTGAAAATCAGCAACATGAATTCTTCCTACTATTCCAGCAGATATGTGGGCGCGAGAAGAGTTTTGAACTAAAACGAAAAGACATTATACGCGGTATCGGGCAGACGCCTGATACCGCTTTTTTATGTCAAAAGGGGGACTTACTCCGGCTCGTTTCTCTCGCCGTCATGCCGTCCCCCTTGTTGGAATCCCCCAATTGTCGCTCCGACTATATCTCCCTTGAAAATGTCCTCCGACTTTGTGCAAAGCACAAAGTCTCCCCCTCTTACTTTTCTTGGGAGATATAGTCTCCACTCTTTGCCCCCTGCCACGTTCACTCGCGCGGTGCGTCTCGCCTCCATTCCAA
>CATIYX010000289.1 GCA_949739095.1 uncultured Clostridia bacterium
GGGCGCCGGTGTACCGGTCAGATAGACAGCGACAACATCCGGATAATCTACATCATATGTCTTATTTAAAAGTTGTTTCACCAGTTCTGGTCCGCCTTCACCGATTGCCATGGTGCCGAGCGCTCCATAGCGTGTGTGACTGTCGGAACCCAAAATCATACTGCCGCAGCGGCTCATCATTTCACGCATATATTGATGGATGACAGCCAAGTGCGCCGGCACATAAACACCGCCGTATTTTTTGGCAGCAGACAGACCAAACATATGGTCGTCTTCGTTGATGGTTCCGCCGACTGCACACAAACTGTTATGGCAGTTGGTGAGCACATAAGGTAGTGGAAATTCTTTTAAACCGCTGGCTTTTGCCGTCTGGATAATACCAACGTAGGTAATATCATGCGATGCCATGCAGTCAAATTTGATTTTCAGTTTATCTGTGCTGCCGGAGGTATTATGATTTTGCAGAATGGAATACGCGATGGTATTTTGTTTTGATTCTGTGGGAGATACCTCCAGTTGATATTTTGCTTTTATGTGGGACGGCGCAGCTTCGTCAGCGGGAACCAAATCCTTTCCGCCGATTAAATATGCACCTGTTTTCCATAATTCTAACAAACAGACCCCTCCTAAATACTTTTTAAATTTCTCTTAATGAAATATTATATCAATAGAATGTTGCTTTGTCAAATGCCGTTTTGTTCTTTCAATGTTAAATTACGCAGCAAAACGTCTTTTCCGCGCCAGGAAAATGCTCGCTGCTGATAGCGCCGACGAAATTCTCTGCCAGAAAGCGGCAACAAGTCCTCTTGCGCTAAAAAGGGAAGAAGTGATTGACGAAATTCTAAAATAGGAGTAATAGGAATAGACTGATTGTGGGGACAAACCTCCTGACAGGCATCACATCCCCAAATCAGCGGGTTTTTCATCAAAATAGATTGTTCTGTCTTTGTTAAAATCCCCTTTTTTTGTGTAATATAGGAAGCACAGCGGTCTACTTGAATGCATTCCTCTTGTAGTGCTCCACCATAGCATGCTGCACGGCATTTTTTGCATCCAAGACAGGAACCTGAAAGTGTTTTGTCAGGCGCTAAATCTAATGATTCGCAAACAATATAACCAATGAATACATAAGAACCATAGACTGGATGAATGAGGCAGGTGTTTTGCCCAATGATACCAAGTCCAGCGGCATATGCTAAACCACGGTCTTGATAGGGACTGTTATCGCAGTAGACTTGACTAGAAAAGTCATTGGCGGTTTGTTCCTGTAAAAATGCGCTAATCCGTAGCAGATAGCTACGAACAACCATGTGATAATCCGGCATTACTGCATAGCGGGAGAGATTGCGCTGTGTTTCAATTGGCTGATAATAGGGAAACAGGCATACGACAGCACAGCCTGTCCCTGTAGGAGATGGCGCAATACCGCAGCAGTCCAATCCAATGCTTTTGCAAAATGCTTTGAGTTGTTCCTCCAATCCCATTCTGCGGCCCCCTTCATTTGATAGATATTTTATAGAAATAAAACCATCAGTAATCGGTTTTTTACTGCACCAACATTATAGCATAAAATGCTAGAAAATAAAAGGTTTTTTCGCGAATTTACTATTGACAAAGTAAAGAAATACCAATATAATAAGAACAGTATGAAATGACAGGCGGAGGATTGATGCCATCATGAAAAAAATTTTGTTTGCATTTTTATGTGTGATATTATGTACCAACATGGTATTTGCTGATAATATGTTGAAAAATACTTCCTTTGATTCACAAAAAGATTGGAAACTGGAATATTATTTTAAAGACCGAGATTCCTCCATTCAAATTGCACAGGATGAAGGACAAAATGTTGTTTTCATGACAAGTGAGCTGCAAAATCAT
This sequence comes from uncultured Clostridia bacterium, assembly GCA_949739095.1. Lineage (GTDB taxonomy): Bacteria > Bacillota > Clostridia > RUG12999 > RUG12999 > JAAWTG01. The sequence continues at coordinate 1,882 of CATIYX010000289.1, forward strand.
GTGACAGCAACGCAAACAGTCAAAGTCAAAAAAGGTAGTGTCTATAAAATAACAGCGGAAACAAAAACAGTAGATGTCTCTGCAAAAGGTCGGGGCGCTTGTATTGGGATTTACAATCATTTGATATATAGCACAACTGTGAACGGAACATCAAACGGTTATCAAACATTGGAGCTTTATGTGCGTCCGCAGGGAACGGAACTTCCCGTAATGCTTTCACTGGGCGGACATGGAGAAGAATCCTCGGGAACAGCATATTTCCGTAATGCCAAAATGGAAGAGATTGATGAAAAGTCTGTACCTAATAATGCTAAAATACAGGATGTAACAGATACGTCTGGAGGGCAGAGCAGGCAAAATCAAGATAAATCCTATTTGCCTGAGACGAAACTTGACGCGAAATGGTATACATTGATTGCGTTGCTTGCACTTGCTATATTAAGTGCTTTTTATTATGTATGGTTCAAAAAACAATAAATATATATGAAAAGGGACACAGGAGGAAGATATAATGGCAGAATTAAGATGGCATCCACTGATTCAAGACTGGGTGATGATTGCATCACACCGTCAAAACCGACCGCAAATGCCCAAGGACTGGTGCCCATTTTGTCCAGGTTCTGGGAAAGTACCAGATACATATGAAGTCTATGAATATGATAATGATTTCCCGGCACTTTCGCAAAACCCACCAGAACCAGACGATGTAGAAACAGAGTTATATAAAACCCGGCCGGCATATGGAAAATGTGAAGTCGTTTTATATTCTCCCAATCATACAATAACATTGCCGGAATTGCCAGTGGAACATATTGAAAAATTAGTTGATCTATGGACAGAACGTTTTGTTGAAATTTCCAAAGATGAAAAAATTAAATACGTTTTCATTTTTGAAAACCGCGGTGCAGTTGTGGGGGTTACCATGCCGCACCCACATGGGCAGATTTACGGATATTCTACTATTCCGAAAAAAATTGAGTTGGAACTGAATAGCAGCAAAGAACATTTTCAAAAAACAGGTCATTGCTTAATTTGTGATATGTTACAAGAGGAATTGGATTTTGGTAAACGTGTTATCATCGAAAATGAAGATTTTGCCACGGTATTACCGTTCTTTACAGAATATCCTTATGGAATGTATATCATCAGCAAAAACCACCGACAGAATCTGGCAGAAATGAATGAGCGCGAGAAAAAGAATCTGGCAAGCATTTTGAAGGAGACAACAGGTACTTTTGATGCGCTGTTTGACTATCCATTCCCCTATATGATGTGTATGCATCAAAGTCCGGTCAACAGCGAAGACACCAGCGAATATTATCATTTCCATATTGAATTTTTCCCGCCGATGCGTTCTGCGGACAAACAGAAATTCAATGCCTCCAGCGAAACAGGTGTGTGGGCGCACTGCAACCCGACGGCGCCGGAGGAAAAGGCAGAAGAATTGCGCGAAGCATATCAGCGCTATTTGAAAAAGCAGCAATAAGGGAAGGAGAACGCACGATGGAATTGGTGGAACTGAAAGAAAGGTTTTGTGCGCTCTATGGCGGCACAACAGAAGATATCAGAATTTTTATGTCACCCGGGCGTGTAAATTTAATTGGGGAGCATACAGACTACAATGGCGGATATGTATTTCCGGCAGCTCTTTCTATGCGAACAGCAATTGCCTATCGGAAAACAGACAGCGGCAAAATCCGTATGGCAGCAACCGATTTGGATGTACGTGTAGAAGCAGATATCAACCATTTAGCAGATTATAAAGATTTAAAATGGGGCGATTATCAGCTTGGTGTTGCTTATGTTATGCAAAAACAAGGATATCAAATTTGTAGTTGCGATATGCTTTTTGACGACACTACGCCACATGGCGGTGGATTGTCTTCATCCGCGGCAATTGAAGTTGCAACCGCTTTAGCATTTGCAACAATTTCCAATGAAGAAAAAGGAATTACTACGCCGGTTGATATGGTTGAAATGGCTAAAATTTCTCAGCAGGCGGAGCATGAATATATTGGTGTGCAATGCGGTATTATGGACCAGTTTGCGTCAGCAATGGGGAAGAAAAACCACGCCATGCTGCTCAATTGTGCTAATTTAGATTATGAACTTGTACCACTGCAAATGGATGGTTATAAATTAGTGATTGCCAATACCAACAAAAAAC
>CATIYX010000290.1 GCA_949739095.1 uncultured Clostridia bacterium
ACATAGTGAAAAACTATGTATCCCTGCCACTTCTTTGTTTAGTAATGACAGAAACAGCAGTGCGATAATATAGATGGAACTAATAGAGTGTATAAAAATAGAGGAGTGCTCAGCACCTTTCTATTCTATATGATTTTGATTTCTAAATATGATGTTTACGATAGTTCATCGCCAAAAGTCTCCTGTAACTGTTTCAAAAACAGTTCAGCGGGTTTTGAAAAAATTTGATATTTTTTCCAGGCGACAACCAAACGCGCTGTCATTTTAGGTGCAAACGGACGGAAACAGAGTTCATTTTCTTTAGAAGTATTTGCAAGTCCGTCAAGCGTGACAGCACAGCCAATACCTTCTTTTACCATAAGGGTTTCATTATAGACTAAATTATGGGTTCCTATGATGTTAAGTTCATCCATTGAATAGCCAAGCCAGCCAGAGAGTTCGTTTTGGCTGAATGCTTGTCTGGAATGAAGAAGAGGAAGTTCTTTTAGGTCATGTGGCGTGATATTTTGATGTGCCGCCAGCGGATGGTCAGTTCTCATCAATAATCCCCAGGTATCTGTTGCCGGCAATATGATATGGTCATATTTTTTTAAATCAATCAATCCCACAAACAATCCAAAATCAATTAAGCCTTTATCAAGCTTTTCTGCCGTATCATCTCCGTCACCACTGATAAAGTGATATCGGATATTGGGATATAACTGAAGCAAAGTCTTGATTGTTTTTGCAATATATTGGACGGCAATAGTTTCGCCGCCGCCGATATAAATATCTCCGCCAATAATATCTTTTTTATCTCTGAATGCGGATTCGGTTTTGTCAGCTAAAGCCACGATTTCCTGTGCATGTTTACGTAGAAACATACCATCCTCAGTCAGTGCGATTTTTCTTTTTCCGCGGATAAACAATGTTACACCAAGTTCATCCTCTAAATCTTTTAGTTGTTTGGAAAGTGTTGGTTGTGTGATGTGTAATACATTGGCGGCGGCGGTTATATTTTCTTCCCGCGCAACCGCAAGAAAGTATCTTAAAACACGCAGTTCCATAGGTAGCACCTCCATATTTAATAGCATAATTATACTGTATATTACCATTCCTGTCAACTATGATAAAATATAGAATATAAGTATTTGCTATTTTAACATAATGTTATTATAATAAAATTAAAGTTAGTTGAGGATGTGCAAAGGAGGCATTTCAGATGACTCAAAAGCAAATGGAGGAATTTAAAGTAATTGAAACGTTAACTGATGCAGGCTGCAATAAAGGGATGATAGAGGATTTTTTAAAGAAAGCAAAAAATGATAGCGAAATGCTTCGGTGGCTCGTAGGATATCGCACTATAATACTGGATGAAGTGCATAAATACAATAAAGAGCTGGATTGTCTTGACTTTTTAATTTACAAAATAAGAAAAGCACTGAATTTAATTTAAATAGCAGGAGGGTGGTATGTATGAAAAATGAAGGAGGACGATTAATGAAATGGTATTGCAAAGATAAAACATAGGAGTGAGGTAAGAAACATGAAAAAACAATTATCATTCATTTTGGGTGTGATATTGATGACAGTACAAGTAAACGCATGGGCGGTAGGAGATATCTTTCCGAAACATGAACCATATGGTGAAAGTGTTGGTGCTATGCCGGGCAGAGTGGTGTGGGCACATGAACCGGATTCTGTTGAATGGGATGGAGCTGGTTATTGGTGGGAACCAGATCATTTTGATGAACGTGTCATTCAGAACATGGTTGACAGTTCCATTGCAAAATTGGGTGGTGAAAGAACTGCCGCCGAGGGCTGGAATGTCTTGTTTGTGAGCCGAAATGAAAGAAATGGAGACAGCGGCGGATATAAACAGGGCGAAAAAATTGCAATCAAAGCGAATATCAACGGTTCTGCAGTAATGGACAATGACACATCAGGACGAACGCAGATGAGTTATACAAATCCTGTATTGCTTAAGACACTGCTAGTTTCTCTTGTAAAAGAGGCGGGAGTGGCACCAACAGATATTACCGTTTACGATGTATCCAGATTATTTCCAGATTATATGGTTCAAATGTGCAGCGAGGGTATTTTGCAAGGCATAAATTTTGTAGGGCGTGATAATGGCAAAGCGGATGAAAGTGCGCCGATTGTATGGTCTCGCGAATTTTCAGGTAGGGTGAACTATCTACCGACCTGTGTTACGGAAGCAAAATATATGATTAATCTTGCAAATTTAAAAGGACATAGCTATGGTATTACGCTTTGCGGCAAAAATCATTTCGGTTCATTTATCAATGGAAATGCAATGCGCCCACCGGAGGGCGCGAATTTACATCAATGGTTGACAAGAAACGAAATGGGAATTTATAGTCCACTTGCTGATTTAATGGCAAACAAACATCTTGGCGGAAAAACAGTGCTGTATATGCTGGATGCTATCATATGTGCGACATCTGAGGGCGCATCAATCACCGGCAGCAATGCAAAATGGCAGCAAGCACCATTTGACAATGACTATACATCAAGTATTTTTGTATCACAAGACCCTGTTGCAATAGACTCGGTAGGTATAGATTTTCTGACAAATGAACCGACAATTATTGGTCATAATAATGCGGCAAATGACCCAACGGTAGAAAATTATTTGCATGAAGCAGGACTTATAGAAAATGCTCCGTCGGGAATAGTTTATACAGATAGCTTCGGTAAAACAATCAAAAATTTAGGCGTACATGAGCATTGGAATAATCCGGAGGATAAGCAGTATAGCAGAAATCTTGGTAAAAATGAGGGAATAGAGCTTGTGATGGCGGATAGTGCAGAAGGTAGACCAAAATTGAGCACCGAAAACGGAAAAATTATTGTAAATAACGCTATTTCAAACGGAACGTTGTTGCTTGCGTTTTATAATAGCGGTACGCTTGTAAATGTGAAAACCTTCCAAGGAGCTGGAACGATAGAAGTTGATGTAGATAAGTTAATGAAAGATAATGCAATTAACGCATCAGATGTAAAGGCGTTCTTTTGGGATTTGGAAAGTATAAGACCATTATGTAATTTGCTTTCTTTACCGCTGGACAACCTGGAGATAACGCCGGGGGGAAACGTTTCGCCAGAACCAAAGAACACAATAACACTGACGATTAATCAACAGAAATTTACAGCAGAGTTGGAGGAAAATGAAACAACAAATAGTTTTCGATCGCTGTTGCCAATGACAATTCAAATGAGTGAATTGAATGGCAATGAAAAATATTATAATTTATCCGAAAATCTTCCAACAAATGCGCAAAGTATGGGAACGATTCATGCAGGTGATATCATGCTGTTTGGTGCAAACTGTGTCGTACTGTTTTATGAAACCTTTCCGACCTCATACCAATATACAAAAATTGGACATATAGAAAACATTTCGGCATTAAAAACAGCAGTTGGCAGTGGTGGTGTTACAGTAACACTAGAATAAAAAGGGGAAGGAGAATGAAAAGATGAAGAAACTGATGTCATTATTAGTGGTTTTCATGTTATTGGCCGTGAGCATAACGGGCTGCACTGCTGCGCCGACAGAGGATATACCATCCGTTGCAGATAATTTTACAATTATAATGCAGATTGACAATCCTAACATGACTGTAAATGACAAGAGAAAAGAAATTGACCCAGGTATGGGTACAGTCCCCATTGTCATCAATGACAGAACACTTCTTCCGGTGCGTGCTGTTGTGGAAGAAATTGGCGGAATCGTCGAATGGGATGATGAAACACAAACGGTTTTGCTCGGTTATCGAAATGATGTTATCACACTTGCCATCGGAAATAGGACAGCATATTTAAATGATACACTCAAGATGCTTGATACGGTACCTGTTGTCATTAATGGTAGAACAATGCTTCCCATCAGATTTGTTGCAGAAGGTTTTGGCTTTACTGTTGAGTGGGAGGAACAGACACAAACTGTCATAATCACGGGTGAAAAGAAACGATAACCATACTTTGCAGCGGTCAAAGTTAGGGGAGAGGAACAGGGTAGAAAAACGGCATAAATAATTAAAAAAGGAGTAAAGAAAATGATGCATTTTAATTTTAACAATCCAACCAACATATTATTTGGAAGCGGTTCATTAAATGAACTTGGCAATCAGAAGCTTCCTGGAAAAAAGGCATTGCTGCTGACATCAAACGGTAAGTCAACAAAGGAAAACGGCTATCTTGACAGAACGATAGAGCAGCTTAAAAAAGCGGGTGCTGCATATACGCTGTTCGATAAGATTATGGAAAATCCACTCAAAGAAGTAGTAATGGAAGGAGCGCAGTTTGCGCGTGAAAACAATTGTGACTTTATCGTCGCATTGGGCGGTGGAGCAGTGCTTGACGCCTCTATTGCAATATCAGCGATGGCGACACATGACGGTGATTTGTGGGATTATGTAGTGGGTGGCACGGGCAAAGGACGGCCGCTTGTCAATGCTGGCCTGCCGGTCGTTACTATCACAACAACTGCAGGAACAGGGTCGGAAGTAAACTGCTGGGGCGTGATTTCCAATCTTGAAACAAATGAAAAAATAGGGTTCGGTGACCCGCAGCTTGTGCCTGTGCTCGCAATTGTTGACCCTGAATTGATGAGAACCATACCACCGAAATATACAGCATATCAGGGGTTTGACGCACTGTTTCATAATACGGAAGTGATGATGTCAAACGGTGTAAATATTTTAAGTGAGACAATCGCACTTTCGGCAATAGAACATATTGCAAAATATCTACCGCGAGCAGTGGAGAACGGAACTGATTTGGAAGCGAGAGAACATATTGCATATGGAAGCACAATGGCGGGTATTACTATGCAGCTTACCAGCACCACTGCACAGCACAGTATGGAACACGCCATGAGTGCATATCATCATAATTTGCCGCACGGCGCCGGACTTATCATGATTTCAAAAGCATTTGCTGAATTTTTTATAGAAAAACACGCTTGTGATGGACAGTTTATAAAAATGGCAAGGGCGATGGGAATGGAACATGCAAATAAAGCGGAGGACTTTATCACTGCGCTTATGAATTTGCAGAAAGAATGCGGTGTTGCAGACCTTAAAATGAGTGATTATGGCTTTAAAAAATCAGAGTCTATAACGCTGGCGAAAAATGCAAGGGATACGATGGGCGGTTTGTTTCTGGCGAATCCTTGTGAAATGACAGATGAGGAATGTGCAGAAATTTTTGACAAATCTTATCGTTAAATAGAGTGATTGCTATGAAAGTAGTGTTATTAAACGGTAGTACAAGAAAAAATGGCTGTACTTATACAGCATTATCTGAGATTGCTAACACGCTAAATCAAGAAGGGATTGCAACCGAGATACTGCAAATGGGAGACTCCTCTGTCCGTGATTGTATAGGCTGTGGTAACTGTGTAGATAAAGGATACTGTACATTTAAGGATGATTTGGTAAATGACTGGATTGACAAGGCAAGAGAGGCAGATGGATTGATATTTGGAACACCTGTGTATTTTGCCCATCCAAGTGGTTATATACAAGCTGTTTTAGATAGAATGTTTTATGCCGGTGGAGAGTATTTCAAACATAAGCCTGGTGCAGTTGTTACATCTGCAAGACGCGGCGGAACAACAGCCGCAATAGATACATTAAGCAAGTATTTCGGTATCAGCCAGATGCCGATGATTACTTCTACCTACTGGAATATGGTGCATGGCAATACCCCTGATGAGGTAAAGCAAGATGATGAAGGAATGCAGACAATGCGAAATCTCGGACGTAATATGGCGTGGCTCTTAAAATGTATTGAAGCAGGTGAACGGCAGGGGATTAAAGCGCCTATTGCCGAAATGGGGTGCCAGACTAATTTTATAAGATAAGAAAAAACATCGTTTTTTTGAAGTGATCTAATTTGTGTAGATAGTACAAAAAATTGTCTATAGCAAAATATTAAATTTAAAGCAATATATGGACATCGTTTTTCCAACGGTGTCCTTTTTTATGATGCAATGTGCTGGGAGTTTTGACGGTCAAAGCGATGAAAGAAAGCGCTATTGACAAAGCTGAAATTTTGTGTATAATAAATAAGGAATAGACGATGAAGTGTGAGGGGCAGTTATGGAAAACAAAATAGGGCTTATAGGAAATATAACTGAAATTATAGTGCTTATTTTTAATGTGCTGATATATATGCAATTGACTATTCTCAAAAAAGATAATTTTATAACTCGCCTTTTGATGTACAGCGGTTCTATTATAATTATAGGGGCATTTTTTATATTGACATATACAGGTGTTTTAGCAGAGGCATTGGCGTCATTTTTATGTGTGACATTACCAAGCTTTCTATTGTTTTTTATTCTGTCGAAATATAAAGATTTTAGATTTTTTGTAACCTTTTGTTTTTTGGATGCAATAACTTTCATTATCACCTTTTTTACAAGAGCGATTAACATTGTTTGTGGAAATGTAGCAGGTATCACCAGTTCCGTTATCGTTTGTTTTTTGATGCTGATGATTTATATAAAGGGAAAACCTTATTTTCGCAGTTATAGAAAACTGATGGAAAACGTGAATGAAGGATGGGGGTCAATGGCACTCTCCTCTTTTATGAGTTATATACTGCTTGTTTTTGCGGCAGCTTATCCCAAACCTTTAATAGAAAGAACAGAATATCTACCTGTATATTTGTTTTTATCAATTACAATTCTTTCATTTTATGCTTTGTTTCTTTTAACGCTTATTCAAAAGAAGAAGCTTTCTGATTTGAATTCTCGACTGGTAAAAGAAAAACAGTGGCATAAAATTGCTTATAGTGATGCACTTACCGGGATGAAAAATCGAATGTCATATATAGAACAAATTAATGAATTGGAAAGGACACTAGAAAAAACAGATGTTGTTTATGCTATTATGATTGATATTGATAACTTCAAAAAAGTCAATGATACGCTAGGTCATCATGTTGGCGACCTTACGTTACAGAATGTGGCAAAACTGATTGACACTATTTTTTCGGAAGAGAATTATTCGGCATTTCGGATAGGTGGAGATGAGTTTGCAATTATTGCAAAAGATGTATCGGAAGATATATTAAAAGAGAAAATCAATTCTATCAAAACAGCCGGAATGAACTCTGATATGGGCTGCCCGCTTTCGGTAGGGTATTCCGCAGCAGATTATGAGCAGGATAATATTATGGAAAATGCGTTTATCCGTGCAGATAATGCTATGTATAAAGATAAATCAAGTTCAAAAATATATAGTGAATAACGAAAGTACAACCCCTTCGGCTGCTATAGTGATTACTATAGCAGCCG
>CATIYX010000291.1 GCA_949739095.1 uncultured Clostridia bacterium
ACTGGTATAATTTTGCGCATCGCCGGTTTCGAGCGAAGCGATGAAACAATTCGGCGGCGCTTTTGATTTTATAATAGTCACTTTGTGACTATTATACCATGTCCGCAACGCGGACCGGTATAATTTTGCGCATCGCCGGTTTCAAGCGAAGCGATGAAACAATTCGGTGGCGCTTTTGATTTTATAATAGTCGTCCCCATGACTATTATACTATAATAACATATGTTTAGTAGGTTTTCAAGAAAAATTTAAAATTTTTTTGAAAATAGAATATTGTCAGGGCGCTTGACAAAAGGAGCCGCAAATGATATGATAAACGGCATATATGCACGCCCGAAAAAACAAAGGGGCACAGACAAAAAAGGTGGAAGAAAAGATACCGCCATTTTCCGCGAGGGGAGCAAAAGTGGAAGCCGCGCAGGGCATGTGGCTTCTGTTTTATTTGAAACGCAAGGCAAAGAAGGAGCTTTATAAAATGAGAATCATCGACTTTCATACACATATTTATCCCGACCCATTGGCACGCAAGGGTAGCCAAAGTATTTGTGAATTTTATGATTTGCAGTCGGATTTGGTGGGCAGCGCGCAGGCATTGTTGGAAGAAGGAAAAAAAGTGGGCATTGAGAAATTTGTGCTGCTGCCGGTTTCCATTAAGCCGGAGCATGTGCACAGCATTAATCAGTTCACCGCTGAGGCAGTAAGCTGTCACGAAGCGTTTATCGGCTTTGGCACAGTACATCCGGCAATGGAACGTTTGCCGGAAGCGCTGGAAGAAATAGAAGCGCTGGGGCTAAAGGGTGTAAAAATTCATCCTGATACGCAACAGTTTCCGATTGATGATGAACGGATGAATCCGGTCTATGACGCCTTGCAGGGACGTATGCCCATCATGATTCACTGTGGTGATCCGCGCTATGACAATTCTCATCCGCGGCGGCTGAAGAATGTTTTGAAAAAATTCCCGAAATTGATGGTCGTTGCAGCGCATCTGGGCGGCTGGTCTATCTTCGATACGGCATTCGAGTGTTTAAAAAATGAAAATTGTTTTGTAGATATCTCTAGCAGTATGATGTTCATGAGCAAAGAGCAGATGGAACAATATATTGCGGGCTATGGCGCGGACCGCGTGCTGTTTGGCAGCGATTTCCCACTGTGGAGTCCGGCGCAGGAGGTAGAATCTTTTCTGAAATTGAATTTAAAGCCGGACGATAGGGAAAAAATCGCCTACCGTAACGCACTTCGGATTTTGGGAGAAGCAATTTAAGGCAACAAAGTGATATTGACGATGCACATGGGAGAGTTGCTTTTTGGGGAGCACTGTGCTATACTGGTAATCAATACATGGCGGCGACCCGCGCAGCATATACTGAATTGTAAGATAAGAAAGACATGCGGCGTTTGGACAGGAGGGTCTGCCATGAAATGGAGCGGTAAAATTATCTATCAACTGTTATATTCGCCATCTGTGTCCGGCAAGCTTTGTCTGGCTTCGGCGGCAATGATTGTGGGCTGTATCTTTTTTCCGGTAGTGTTCCGGCTGCTGCTTATTCCGCTGATTGTTTTGTTTGCTGTGACATTGTTTTTGGTTGTGTTTCGTATTTTCTGCGACTGATAAGGAGGGAATGGGATGTATCCGATTCGGTTTCCGGGTATAGGACTGGAATGTAACATCAATCCGGTGGCATTTTCGGTTTTGGGCAAACCGATTTATTGGTATGGTATCATCATTGCCATTGGTTTTGCACTGGCGGTATGCTACGCTGTGCGGGAAGCAAAACGTGTAGGACTGGGCAGTGATACCCTGATGGACTTGGTGCTCATTGGTGCGCCCACAGCCATTATTTGTGCGAGGGTTTACTATGTCATTTTTTCATGGGATTATTATGGTCAGCACCCCGGTGAAATCATTGCTATCTGGAAAGGTGGCATTGCGATTTATGGTGGGCTGATTGGTGCGTTTTCCGCTGCGGCGGTCTATGCAAAAGTGAAAAAAATATCCTTAACAACGATTTTGGACGTCACTGCGCCGGGCTTTCTTTTAGCGCAGGGAATCGGACGCTGGGGCAATTTTGTCAATCAGGAGGCGTTCGGCGGTCCAACGTCACTGCCGTGGCGCATGGAACTGTTTTTGCCGGAACAAAATGCATATGTGGCAGTTCATCCGACATTTTTATATGAATCTTTGTGGAATCTTGTAGGCTTTGGATTGTTAGTTGCCTTGCGGAAAAAGAAACCGTTTGACGGATTTATATTTTATGCCTATTTGTTGTGGTACGGGCTGGGGCGTGTCTGGATTGAAGGGCTACGCACGGATAGCCTGTATCTGGGACCGCTACGTGTTTCGCAGTGGTTGGCGGGCGTTTGTGTTTTGGTTTGCGGCACGGTGATTCTACTGAAACTATACCGCGGAAAGTGTGAAATTTCCCATAAATAAGGTAAAATTCTACTTTTTCGGCGCGAATACTTGCAAAATCCACTTTTTTCCGTTATAATAATTGCAGAAGTTTTGCGTTACGGGGTTTAGCGGTTCAAATCTCCCTATAGAATAGTGTCGGCAGGGGGGACCGGAGGAATCGGAGCCACCCTTGTGTGCAAGAGCAAAAACGATTTTTACCACGCAAAATGACTGCGTAGTTTAATCAAACCGGAGGAAAATTCCATGATAAAACGGATTCCCAACCTATTAACAACGGTCCGCCTACTGCTTGTGCCGGTGTTTATCGTGATGTTTTTTCGGGACCACATCACATCAGCAGCCATCTTTGTCATTGCTTGTCTGACCGACATTGTTGACGGATATATTGCGCGGCATTTCGATGCACAAAGTAAGTTTGGAACAGTGTTTGACCCGCTTGCGGACAAGCTGTTGCAAATCTCCGCCATCATTTGTTTATATATTGCAGATTTATTTCCTGTCTGGGCGCTGGTGATTCTGGTGTGCAAGGAATGTTTATTGCTTTTGGGCGGGGCAAATTTGCTGCACCATGGCGTTGTAGTTCCCGCCAACAAATTTGGTAAAGTGTCCACTGTGGTGCTGAGTCTGTTTGTTATTTCCAGCATTTTGTTGGGAGACGTATTGCTGCCCTACATAAATCTGATTGCATTTGTCGCCATCATTCCAACGCTGTTGGCGCTGGCAAGCTATTGCCGTATTTTTGCGGGTATCCGTAAAGATGAAAGCTGTTAGAATGGAATTCCACAAGAATAAAAATGCCTTGTGTGTGACATTACTGCGCGCAAACAGGTGCTTGATATAAACTGCTGTGCCACGCCTACAATATTAGAACGCTAAAAGTCTTTTGCCGTTAGGGCAAAAGACTTTTTTGTTAGCAGCTATCAGGACCGTTATACCAGATATGTCGCAACAAAGAGAAGGCGGGGTGCAATAAAATGTCGTAAAATGATGAAAAAACAAGGATGGGTGGTATTAGTGTTGGGAGAATGCACTAAAAAAATACAGAAAAGTGTGGGATTTTTCTAAAATGTAAAAAAATAGGGAAATCCATTGCAATCCTCCATTTTTTTTGATATAATAGAATTACACTAGGAGAGGTCTGCCCTAAAGCAAATAAAGTATAATTTAATTTGCAGCAGGATGGTATCTACCTTCTGGTTCTGTCCCCGAATGGGAATAGGCATCCGATTTGTATGTCCTCCATTTTTAGGAGCATATACGTCTTCTTTAGAGAGGCGAATGGGAGGACAAATGCGCCGTATGCAAAAAAATGATGTCTTGTAAATCCCGGTGGGACCCGGTCAAAAAAATCCCCAAAGGGCGCATATGACATAATATATAGAAAAATGGGGTATCAATGGAGTTTGAGATCAGTTTCGGAAACGGAATAGGTCCTATGAGACACAGGGGCATTGCCCCAGCCAGAAGACGACCGGTCTGGCGGAAGGTAATGACTTCGGCTTTCAGCTTAAAGCACCCAGGCAGAGGTCTTGTTATATATGAATACCAAAACGGAATCTGAAAGCCGCCGGAGTACCCCATACATGCTGCCGGCGGCGGGGATTTCGGGGGGAGTGCGCTGGATGGAATGGAAATCCGGCAGAACGATTGATAAGTAACGAATCATTTTTGGCAGGAACAGAGCCGGACAGCGGCTTATCATATAATAGGGGGAAATAAGATATTTTAGTGGGAAGGGTGGAAATTACATGAAGAGAACACGCAAACGTGGCGTTGTTTTCATTATGGCACTGGTGATGGCACTCGGTGTTATCACGCCAGCGGCAGCAGCAACGCCTGAAAATGATGTTGATGCACATTGGGCAGCTACCTATATTTATCAAGCGGTCAGAGGTGGATTCGCGGATATGCATGACGGGCTGTTTGAGCCGGACCGCGCTGTCACACGCGCAGAATTTGCACATATGATGACGGCAATGCTGGGGCTATCGCGTGCAGGAGATAGCGTGTTTACGGATGTGGAAAAAGACAATCCGTATTATAAAGACATTCAGACGGCGGTCGCGGCAGGTATTTTAAAGGGGAAAGAAACCAGTAAATTCTATCCGAATGGGGAAATCACCCGTCAGGAAGCGGGCGTGATTATCAGCCGTGTGGTTCCCAGCGCGGATATGCTGGACCAATCGTGTTTGGACACATTCCACGACGTGGATAAGATAGGGTCTTGGGCGCGGGAGGCGCTGGCAATTTGTAAAAACAAAGGGTATATCATTGGCAATGAATTAGGATATATGAATCCGCTGGGACGGCTGACCCGTGCCGAAGCGGTTAAAATTTTGTGCGTCATACAGGACAACGAAGACATTGTTCGCGAGGATGTGACGCTCAGCGGCAAAGACCCTGAATTACAGAACAAAATCGTGGTAGGGGATGTGAACATTTCCTCTGCGGCGAAAGGCAGTGTTGTGCTACGCAACAATATTATTTTCGGCAGCGTGACTGCATCGGGCGGAACCAGCCTGCGCGTACAGGATTCGTGTTTGTCCTACCAACTTATCATTCGCGGCACGCCTGTTTCCTTTGAAGTGACGGCGGTGGGACGCACAGAAATTGCATTGGTACGCCGTTATGAACTGCGTAGTGTCGTCAATCAGAAACTGGATGCCGGCTTTAGTGGCGTGGGACGTGTTGAGAACCATTTTGCCTCTAGCACTGTTTCCGGTGGTGGTGGCAGTGGCGGTAGTGCAAGCAAACCGAATATACAGAACCAGCCGAATGCACAGCGCGTCACGCAGATGATTGAGGCGCTGCCGGATCCGGAAGCAGTTGAAAAAACGACAGTGAATACCTATAAAGACAGCATTTGGGAAGCCAAAAAACGTCTGGACCAACTGACGAAAACAGAACTTAATAGCGTTGATGAGACAAATCGAGAAAAATTGCAGTCGTTAATAGATAAAGTGGGACAATATCTGGTGTTGATTCCGCGGGTGGAATCGCCGGAGGTCTCCTTGTCTGCAGGAGAAGCAGAATTTATATGGCGGTGTGATACGGTGCCGCTTTTGCAGCCGGAGACAACAAAACTGGTGTATGAATTGAAAGCGGATGCAGTAGGACAAGAAGAATACCCTGCAATCAGCCAGATTATAGGCGCGGAAACAGAAGTGGACAGTGCCTATGAAATCTATGTGCAGCGCGAAATACATGCTACCAAAATTCAAACGGAAACCCTTAGCGCAAATGGACTGCCCTTGCAGCTTTCCATTCGGGAGGACCTTGCGAACAAAGCAGGGCTGGAAGTTATATATATGGCGGCGGACGGGTCTTGCCGTCCACAGAATGCCGTTAGAGTGCGCCGCGGCGGACAATATTTTCTGGAATTTCAGGCAGCGGAAGAAACGGAAGAATCTGCCGCAGGCAAAAGCATGTCCGGAAAGTATGTTGTCACCTATGACAAACAGGGCACCGCGCCGTCAGGTCGTTTTGAGACGCCACAGCAGCTAAAAGTACAAAAGGACAGCGCAAAACATGTAATTGTTTCTTTTCGTCCTGTGGAAGGCGCACAGAAATATTTGGTATACATAACAAACACCCAAACAGCCGAAACAAGCTATTTTGAAACGGCGCAGACGACGCTGGATATCACGGACCGGCTCGGAGAAGGCGGGAGAACCTATCAGGTACAGGTAGCAGCAAAAGCATTGGGTGATATGGCAACAAGTGCCTTGTCGGACGCGGTTTCATTTCAGACCGTTTGGGGTAAGCTTGACGCACCGCAACAACTGGACAGCATGAAACAAGAAGACGGCGGTGTGACGGTGTCGTTTGAAGCAGATCCGGCAGGGAAATTGGTTCAAATTAGTTTGCTGCAAGCGGATACCGGTGCGTTTGTCGGGTCCATGACAACGGAAGACAGGCAAGCGGATATCAGTGCGTTGCTTCTTCTGGCACCGCCGGAAGTGCGCCGGTTCACGGTACGCATTGTGTCGCTGAGCACAGGATATTTTGATACGTCCGATGCGGCGGATTTGCTGCTGGACCTTGACCAGTTCCGTTTGCGCTACAGCGCAGGAGAAAACGGTGCGGTGCTGGGAGAAACAGACCAGATGGTGGCGCGCGGCGAGGATGGCGGAGAAGTGACGGCCAGGGGTAATACGGGTTACCATTTCCTGCGCTGGAGCGATGGCGTGGAAACCGCGGTCCGGCAGGATAAAGATGTGCAAAATGATATCAATGTCAGTGCACAATTTGAAATCAATACCTACCATCTGTCCTATACGGCAGCGGGACAAGGAACAGTTGAAGGAACGACCGACCAGTATGTGCAGCATGGCGGAGATGGAAGCAGCGTCAAGGCTGTGGCGGAAGAAGGATATGAATTTGCAGGCTGGA
>CATIYX010000292.1 GCA_949739095.1 uncultured Clostridia bacterium
GCCACGCCATCCGATGCTGCCGGATGTTTTACTGTAAAGTTTGCTGCCTGGCTATAGACCTCTTTCCCATTCAAATATATTTTTAACATCGCTCCGTCATAGGTCGTTACTGCGTGATACCATGTCCCCGTTTCCACTTCAAATCCCGGTTTGATGTTATTTACATTAAAATAATTATTTCCTTCCGCAGAGCGCACCCATAGTTCCACTCTGCCCGCCGAATTCATTTCATAACTCATACCGGCTACTTCTGTATTTCCTGCAATGGTCTGATTTTTCTTTTCATTTACCAAAAACGCTGTTTCAAACGTAAACGCTTTGGAAATGGCATTTGTTTGCGTCCCTGACACTTTATATTTCACATCGGTTGCTGCCGCGCCGCTGAGTGAAAGCACATTGCGTCCCAATGTAGCGTCCTGTCCCACAGTTGCGCCCGCCGCCTGAATGAACTCTGTTTCATAACGGGAACGGTCTTTCACCGTTCCATCGCTGAAATCCACATCCAGCACATCTGCTAACGGATGGACCACCACCTCTTCCTCTACCTGCTCCGCCGAATTGACAACCGCAATTTCTTCCAGTTCATTTTGGTTTAAAATGCTGTTGTAGACCGTAAAATTGTCCACCAGAAAATGATATGTACTGCCTGCATCGCTATTGAATTTATAGCTTCCCGTACCATCATTCCCCAATTTCAGACTGTATTTGTCGCTCGTCATCCAGTCTGCCGACCAGCCCGAAAGCGGACGGCGTTCTACTATCTGACCATCCATATAAATACTGTAGGCATCCTGTTCAAAGGTAAATGCCAACGTCATCCATTCACCAATTTCGTAGTCGAACGTGAGTGTTTCATTTGCACTGCCGCTGCCAACACGACTTCTAAACTTATCCAATTGATTATAGCAATAGGCAAACAAAAATCCTTTTTCATTTGCTTGATTCCAGTCTTTGTTTGCTAAAATCGCAGGATCTTGAACGCCGGTAAAATCTTCAGACTGAAACGCCATTGTAATAGTTTTACCCGCAAGATTATAGTTTCCAAAGTCTATATAGTTGCCGTTTGTAAAACTTCCCGCTTTTCCCTGAACTCCTTCTTTATAGGTTATTCCACCATTAACCGTTGGTGTAATTGAGCCACCTGCATCCACATCAGTTGTATCCTCAAAAGAAATTTTGTTTTCCACTTTACCTTTCAAATTCGCTGGAATCACGCCTTTGTTAATCAGACGCGCGCTGATGGTTTCCGTGAATCCTGCTCCCTGCATTTTTAGCGTATAGGTGCTTTCTTCGTCTGCATCCTCCGGAATGTTCACAATAACAGTATCGCCGGTATTGCTACCGGAAATCGTCGCCCCGTTTTCGCTTTCAATGCTCCAATTGTGGTCTGTCACGTTTTTCAGAATTGTGCCATTCTGGTTGCGAAATTCTACGCGATAAGTCTCTTGCAGCGCTGAAGGTTTTTTCAGCACTGCCCGTTTTCCCACTATGGTTGCCATATGTACTGCGGTATCTTTCACCACCTCCAAATCAAAGGTCCCACTCATACCGCGGCAGGTTGCCTGCAATTGCACCGTTTGTGCGGGCAGCTCGCCTGGCACTTTCACGATAGCTGTTGCGCCATTTCCCTGCGGTTCCACCGTCACACCATTTACGTTACTCTGCCATGTTACGGCATCCTGTGGCGTTATTTCACTGCCATCTGCCAGTGTTGCTTTAACAGACAAAGTCACTTGTTGGTCTTCTTCGCCCGATATATCTACTGTTGATGTTCCCGAAATTTTTATGTCTGTAAGTTCTGGGGTGGTTGCATAAATATAGGAAATTTCCTCTGCGCTCAGCACACGGTTCCAAATGCGGACATCATCATATGCAACAAGATTTCCCGGTCCATACTGCGCTTTAAAGTCTGCGCCAATACAAAACGCTCCATCAGAAGTCTCGTTAGCGCCAGAGGTCACATTCGCACTCGGCGCTGAAACCTGTGCACCATTAATATATACCTTGCCTTCTCCTGACGCGCTTCTTGTTACTACTACATAAATCCACTGCGAATTATTAAACAAAGTGTTTCCGCTTGCCGCCTGATAAACATATTCCGGTCCGGTTCCGCTTACCGGCGCAAACCGGAATCTACCGTTGCCGCTATTATTCACCGCCAAACACCATCCTGGATTGGATGCTCTGTCCCATGATTTACTTCCCATAATATTAGAATCCGGAATTGTTGATTTTGCTTTTAGCCAAACCCCTGCCGAATAGTCTGAATCTGCTGTAAATTTTAAATCCGCACGATTCGCCAGTTCAATACGGTTACTGTTTGTTTTTGCTCTTTCACCATCAAATCGAATTGCTTTTCCGCTGATCCCCTGTTCATAGGTCGCGCTACCAACAAGCTGCGGTGTTCCATTTCCGGTTGCATCCGTCACATCATCATCTAATTTCAAGTGTGCAATCAACCCTTCATTAATCGCTGTAGACAAATCACTGTCTGCCTGCAATACCTGTTCTGAAAATTCTTCTGTTTCCGGTTCCACAAGAGTATCTTCCGCACCGGCAAAATATGCCGGCATACTGCTCAGCAACATCGCTGCACAGAGCAATGCGCTTATCAGCCTTCTTTTCTTCTTCATGGTATCTCCCTCCTGCTAATCATATTTAATCATATTATATTATGCTCTCATTATACTGCTGCTGCACCATAGATTCAATTGGCAAAACACGAACTTACATAGACAATTTATAAACTTATGCCCGTTTTTCACAAAGTCCTATGAAACAAAAAATGAAAACCAAATTTTTGAAATTGTTTCTCTCCTCCGCGGACTTCCAATCATTTTACAAATTTCTGTTTTCCGAAAAGAAGTCATAAACTTGGACAACACTTCATAGAAATATAGAGTAATTCCTATCAGAATCTTCGTTTCAAAAGAAAAGGGGTTTGCCTATGATAACGCAATCAAATTATGCACCCGGAATTGCCCATTTGATAAATTGTTTGCCGGAAGAATCGGCAGCGGCACTTCGCGGTCTGCCGCGCGACAGCTGGGATGAAATAGAAGAACTACGTTTTCTTGTCCATCGACCTGTCATGGTCTACCGCCAGACGGCGGGACTGTTTCTCACACCTGCCGGAGGATTGACATCTTCTATTTCGGGAGCTATTACCACTACCAGCGGACAGATAACAAGCATATTCCGCGGGCTCTGTGAGAACTCAGTCTATGCCAAAGAAGAAGATATCCGCCAAGGATTCCTCTCCCTGCCAGGTGGACACCGCGCCGGTATTTGCGGCAGCGCAGTTCTACGCCATGGGGAAGTTACCTTTTTAAAAAATATCTCCGCTATCAATATCCGCATTGCCCATCAGGCAATTGGCTGTGCCGACAGTGTCATCCGCCATATTTGCAGCGGCGGCATACTACATAATACATTGGTCGTATCTCCGCCTGGTGCCGGCAAAACAACGCTACTGCGTGATATCGCCCGCACGCTGGGCGGCAGCTATAAAGTGGGGATTGCGGATGAACGCGGCGAAATTGCC
>CATIYX010000293.1 GCA_949739095.1 uncultured Clostridia bacterium
GAAATCATCCTTTGAAGGAGGTGAAAACAGATGGCAGTTAAAATTCGTTTGCGTAGAATGGGTGCAAAAAAAGCGCCGTTTTACAGAGTTGTAGTCGCTGATGCAAGATCTCCGCGTGACGGACGTTTCATTGAAGAAATCGGCACATATAATCCGCTGAAGGATCCCGGAGAAATTAAAATTGATGCAGAAAAAGCGCAGAAATGGTTGTCCAACGGTGCACAGCCGACAGATACCGTTCGTGCTTTACTGAAAAAAAGCGGTTGTTTAGATAAATAAACAACGTGTTTTGGAGGGACTTTATTCATGAAAGAATTGCTAGAGATTATTGCGAAATCCCTTGTTGACCATCCGGAGGATGTGTCGGTATCAGAAGTAGATGGAGAACAATCAATCATTTTAGAATTGCGCGTTCATGCAGATGATATGGGTAAAGTCATTGGAAAACAGGGCAGAATTGCCAAATCCATACGGACTGTCGTGAAAGCGGCGGCGAGCAAGGAAAACCGGCGCGCAGTAGTGGAAATCATTCAATAATTGCATGAGAAGGGGATACTGAGCGGTACGTTTGGTATCCTTTATTTCTATGAAGAAAACGAATGTATCGCAGCAAGGGAGGTTTTTTGGATGGCACAGCAGATAGTGATTGGCAAAATTGTGAATGTGCGCGGTTTGCGCGGTGAAGTGAAAGTATTGCCACAGGACAGCGATTTGGCTGTGTTTGAAGGAGCGGAGCAGGTTTGGTGTGAAGGAAAACCTTTCAAAATCAAACGCGCTGTTCCGATTAAAAATTGTGTTGGATTGTTGCTTGACGGCGTGGAATGTGTAGAGGACGCACAAAAAATGGTCGGCGCGGCTGTCACGCTGCCGGAAGACCAGTTCCCGCCGACAGAAGAAGGCGTTTATTATATCCGCGACTTAATCGGTATGACAGTGTTTCAGGAGGATGGAACACTCGTAGGAGAATTGGAAGAGGTTTGGCCCACCGGTGCGCGGGATGTGTACCGTGTGTTGCGGAAGGATGGCGCGGAAACGTTGATTCCGGCAGTTGGGGAGTTTGTCAGAGAAGTGAATGTGAAAAAAAAGGAAATGTGTGTGCGGCTGATTGAAGGCATGACGGCAGTTCCAGAAAATAAATAGGTGGTATGAAATGCGGTTTGACGTATTGACGCTATTTCCTGATATGATGCGTGCGGTTTTGGAGGAAAGCATTCTGGGGCGCGCTGTGGAAAAGGGAATTTTGGAATTTTCTTATACGAATATTCGGGACTATGCGGAGAATAAACATAAAAAGGTGGACGACTATGCCTATGGCGGCGGGACAGGACTGGTGATGGCACCGCAGCCCATCGTCAGCGCTCACGAGAGTATTCCCAAACAGGGGCGCTCTTTAACGGTCTATCTGTCGCCACAGGGAAAAGTGTTATCGCAGCAGCTTGCAAAGGAACTGGCGACATATGACCAGTTGATTTTACTTTGCGGACACTATGAAGGCGTGGACGAACGTGCCATTGAAGAAGTGGTGGATTTGGAAGTATCCATTGGAGACTATGTGCTCACCGGCGGAGAAATTCCTGCAATGGCATTGATTGACTGTGTGGCGCGGATGGTGGACGGTGTTTTGCCGAACAGCGACGCATACAGCAAAGACTCGCATTATAACGGATTGTTGGAATATCCGCAGTATACCAGACCACCGGAATTTCGCGGCAAGGTGGTGCCGGAAATTTTGCTCAGCGGACATCATGCGAACATTGAACAGTGGCAGCGGAAGCAGTCGCTCTACCGTACTTGGAAAAAACGACCGGATTTGCTCCGGCGCGCAGATTTAGAAGAAGCGGACAAAGCATATCTTGCTTTATATAAAGGGAAGAAAAGAAATAGAGGAGGTTTTTTGGATGGATAAGGTGCAAAAATGGGCGGCGGAATGTGCCGCAAAGGAAATGGTGGAAATTTTGAAAGCGCATTCCTATTCCGCACAGTATGCGGATAACTTGGAGGAAGCACGCAAAATGGCGCTGGAACTGGTGCCGGAAGGCAGCAGTGTATCGGTTGGCGGAAGTGTGACACTGGAGAAAATGGATTTGGTGGAAACCTTCCGCAACGGAAATTATAGCTTTTTTGAGCGGTACAAACAGCCGGATTGGCCTTCCACAGTAGAAGTTTACCGGCAGGGTCTTTTGGCGGGTGTATTTGTATCCAGCGCCAATGCCGTGACAAAAAATGGGGAAATCGTCTGTCTGGACTGCACGGGCAATCGGGCGGCAAGCATGATTTTTGGACCAAAAAAAGTCGTGATTATCATGGGTGCAAACAAGATTGTGGAAAATTTAGAAGAAGGAATTGCACGTGCGAAAAAAATTGCGCCGCTGAACTGCAAACGTGTTGGGCATCCAACGCCGTGTGCAGAAACAGGCGTTTGCACAAACTGCGAAATTCAGGCACGGATGTGCAATGCCATTGGCGTTGTTACGACGGGCGTTAAATTTGAAGGTCGTATCAACGTTATTATGGTGGGTGACGAAGTAGGCTATTAAAAAAGAATTTGGTCTGTGAGAAACAAATACCGGCAGGGTTTTGAGAATAGGATGCGTAGGTAGCGCAGATGTAAATACATAAGAAAAATGAGGGGAGCGGGCAAGATGAAAGATTTAA
>CATIYX010000294.1 GCA_949739095.1 uncultured Clostridia bacterium
AACAGCTACACAGAAAACTGTTGATGGACCGTCCAAAAAAGACTGGAGAGGCGGACGTGCTGCTGCTGGCAATATCATCCCGTCTTCCACAGGCGCTGCAAAAGCAGTTGGTAAAGTTATCCCGTCTCTGAACGGTAAATTGACCGGTATGTCTTTCCGTGTTCCGACATTGGATGTATCTGTTGTTGATTTGACTTGCCGTCTGGAAAAAGCAGCTTCCTATGATGAAATCGTAGCA
Source organism: uncultured Clostridia bacterium (assembly GCA_949739095.1). Classification (GTDB taxonomy): domain Bacteria; phylum Bacillota; class Clostridia; order RUG12999; family RUG12999; genus JAAWTG01. The sequence goes on from CATIYX010000294.1 coordinate 239, forward strand.
GCTGTGAAAAAAGCTGCTGATGGTGAACTGAAAGGCATCCTGGGCTATACAGAAGACGATGTTGTTTCCAGCGATTTCATCACAGACAGCAGAACTTCTATCTTTGACGTAAAAGCAGGTATTCCGTTGAACGACAATTTTGTGAAACTGGTTTCCTGGTACGACAATGAATGGGGTTATTCCAACAAAGTTGTGGATTTGATTAGCCACATGTACTCTGTTGATAACAAATAAGAATTTCATAACAATAAGAAATAAAGTAACAGCGCTTTTTCGGAACAGTTTCCGCAAAAGCGCTGTTTTGATGTCTATAGCAAAAAGGCATGGTAATCTATTACAGATAAGTATTTGCTATTTGTAGGATTTTGGTGTAAAATAGAAGTATAAAGTTATGAAAGGAAGAGGAAGATGACTTTATATTGTAATGAAACACATGATGAAGAACGTGCTTTTTATGGAATCAATCATGCAAAACTCCAAAACTGTACGTTTGCGGGACCTGCTGATGGAGAATCTGCATTAAAAGAGACTACTGACCTTGAAATAGAACGCTGTGATTTTTTGTTGAGATATCCACTGTGGCATACGGACAGGGCAACTATTTCGGAATGTAACATGACAGAAACCTGCCGCGCGGCGCTTTGGTATGATAGGGATATCACAGTGAAAAATTCAGAATTAGGCGGTATCAAGGCGTTGCGCGAATGTACCGATATGTATCTTGAAAACTGTAAAATCAATTCTACAGAATTCGGATGGTTTTGCCATAACGTGAAAATAAAAAACTGTGAATTAATCTCAGAATATCCGTTTTTGCAGTGCACCAATATGAAATTTGACGGTTTAAAGATGAATGCAAAATATTCCTTTCAATACGTAGAGGATGTGACACTGTGTGATTGTGAATTACATACAAAAGATGCATTCTGGCACAGTAAGAACGTAACGGTTTATGACAGCGTGGTAAGCGGCGAATATTTGGGCTGGTATTCTGAGAATCTGCGCCTTGTGCGCTGCAAAATCACCGGTACGCAACCGTTGTGCTATGCCAAAGGACTGATATTAGAAGATTGTGAAATGACAGGGGGTGATTTATCTTTTGAAAACAGTGAGGTCAATGCAACGGTATTGGGAGAAATTATGAGCGTTAAAAATCCTGTCAGCGGGAGAATTACCGCAGATAGGATAGGCGAAATTATTCTTGAAAATCAGGACAGCACTTGCGAAATCGTCACAATGAAGCCATGATAAGAAAGGGCAACTCAAAATTTGGGAAAAGATAAACTAGTATTATAAAAAACGATATTAAAATAAGCATGATAATGCCATTGTAGGACAGCTAACCATTGTTGAGCTGTTCTACAATGGCATTGTTTTTAGCGGTCAATTCGACCCAAGCAGGACGAAAGCCGCATTTGATGGCGGTACGAACTGATTTGATGTTAGACCATGCTGCACAGTAAAAAGGAACTCGGTCTCTTTTCAGAATTTCGGTCGTTAAACGGCTGACCATGGCAGCGGCAATGCCACTGCGGCGGTATTGCGGTAAAACATCCACACCAATTTGCCACATGGTGTCGCAGTCGGCGGAACAGGCGGCCAAACCGATTAATCGTCCGTTATCATAAGCGCCAACGCCCAAAACGTCCAGTTCTTTGCGTTTGCTACAAAGTGCATTGCTCCACTGCGGGAGGTATAGTGTGTTAAAATCCGGAGGGGAGAGCAAACGCAACTCGTATGTGCAAGAAAAAGAGGTAAGGCGCGTTACATCAGGCAAAAAATATTCCGCCATAAAACAAATTTTCATGCCATATGGTTGTAGTGCGTCTTGTAGCACATGAAGATTTGGTGTTTCAAAACAGTGTGGGGGAGTGTAGCGGTTTAAATATTGTAAAACAGTATCTTGAAATTCCAGCGCAGTAGAAGCCACAACATTATTTCCATAGGAAATTAAATTGCAGAAAAAAGGAAGCTGCAAATATTTTCGATGAGCCGGGTGGGAAACAGAGGTAACGGCAATCGGTTCAAATTTTAAAAAGTCTTCCTTATGGCAACCAGCATCGATCGCAGATTGCGTCATAGCGATATCCAATATTTCCTGATTTGTTATCATAGGGAATCCTCCATATTTCATATTTAAAAAATTTCTGCAGAGATTTGTCCAATCCGAAAAAAACGGATAACATGGAGATTGTGAAACAGTTTTAAGGGACTATTTAATAGAGTACTATCAATCCCTAAAGACGGCAGAATTTTTCAATATCCTGTAAAATGCTTGCGTTATCCTATATGGTATGTTTATTTTTGAGAGGGGAGCAACAGATAAATAAACAGCAGAATGTACAAGATGACATCCTGCTGTTATACTTATATATCCGAGACTGATATGATTATATTCGCCTAGGCTGCCGGCGCTACTATGCCAGGTTCTCCATTTTGTGAACCAGTACTGGTATCACCACCTGTAGCAGGTGGTTTTGTCTGTGTAGGTGTTCTTGCCGGCGGAGGAGACTGTGCTGGTACTTCTGACGTAGCAGACGGTGCCGGTGGAGTTTCTGTGACACCGGGAGATTCCGAAGCAGAGGAGGAAGGAGACGGGTCAGCGCTTGCAGACGGGTCTGGGGACTCCTCACTTGGTTCAATTTTCTTCTCGTGTACGCCAGTACAAGTTTTTTTCGGTACCATACCGGATTTGAATTCTTCAGATACCGTTGGGCAACTGCTTAGCGGTAAATCGCCGGTTTGTGAGCAAATAGAAGCTCTTGTGATACCGGAAGCTCGGGGGAATTCTGTATATTTCAGCCCTTGGTGGATTTGACCCATAATTTTTTGCCATAATTTATGTGTTACAATACGCGTCTGGCTATAGGGAAGTGTTTTAGGCTGGTCGTAACCATACCAAACGCCGCCGATATAGTAGGGAGTATATGCAACAAACCAGCGGTCAACATCGTCATTGGTGGTTCCCGTTTTAGCAGCATAGGGCATACTAATTTTTGCCGAAATTCCCATGCTGCCCTGTGCGGAAGATTCCAGCATACTGGTCATCAAGTAAGCTGTTTGTTCTGAAAATACTTGCGTTGATTCAATTGGTTTTTCCAAAATCACTTTTCCGTTGTGGTCAATGATTTTCGTATAGGTATGCGGCGTGATATAAACGCCTTTATTAGCAAAGGTTGCATAAGCTGCTGTTAATTCTTTCACGCTAACGCCTTCCGTCATACCGCCAATGGAAAGTGCGCTAAGGTTTTTATCAGAAAATTCTTTTCCGTCAATGATTTTACTCTCCACAAGAGAAGTAATCCCTAATTTTTTCAGAAAATTAAATGAGGTGTCAATTCCTACCATTTGCACTGTTTTAATCGCCGGAATATTCATGGATTCTACGATTGCTTGGCGAACCGTGACAGGACCCTTATAACCAGAATACCAGTTTTTGGGTTTCCAGCCTTGATAGCTGAATTCTTCATCAATCAGCACGCTGCCGGGTGACAATAAGTTCTTTTCAATTGCCGGACCATAGGCACCGATGGGTTTCATAGTAGAACCGGGCTGGCGCAGAGAAGATACCGCGCGGTTCAGCGTCAAATCTGCAGTTTTTGGACCGGCGCCGCCGATAACACCTTTGATTTCACCGGTTGTAGGTTCCATGATAACCATTGCAGCCTCTGGCTGTACTTGTCCTGATAATTTTGGGAAATTGGAGGTGTCATAAAAGACGTTTTCCATTGTTTTTTGTATATTGGTATCTACAGTTCCATATATTTGCAGTCCGCTATTATACAGCATTTTTTTTGCGGTTGCCTCAGAAACACGCAGTTCTTTCACTAAATCCTCCAGCACTTCTTTGATGAGAGCTTCTGTAAAATAGGAGTTAGTAACCACTTTTTCGTTATTTTGATGTTTGGTGCTGAAATTCAATTTTTCTGCTACTGCCGCGTCATGTTCTGCCTGTGAAATATAACCAAGCTCCAGCATTTTTGACAGAACTACTTCCTGTTTTGTTTTGTTTTCCTCGGGATTTACGAATGGGTCAAATTTTGAGGGAGACTGCGTGATACCCACAATGGAAGTCGCTTCCGCAAGAGAAAGCTCAGAAACGTCTTTATCATAATAGGTAAGTGCAGCAGACTGTACACCGTCACAACCGTTGCCAAAATAGACGATATTCAAATAAAATTCCAGAATTTGGCTTTTATCCATTTTTGTTTCCAACACAATTGCTCTCAGTACTTCGCGGATTTTACGTGTAGGAGAAACATCTTTGTCATTTGTAATGTTTTTCACTAATTGTTGCGTGATGGTGCTGCCGCCATAGGAAGGATTACCGGTCAAATATTTCAAAAATGCGCCAGCAGTACGTTTCATATCCATTCCTTTATGTTTGTAGAAACGTTCATCTTCAATAGAGACTGCAGCATCTTGCATATACTTTGGAATTTCATCAATCGTGACCCAAATGCGATTATTATCCGAACTTAGCTTTTCATATTCAACCGGATTGCCGTTTGCATCTGTGTATACAATAGAAGAAGTAAGATTCAATTGATAATCTTCAATATCAAAATTTAGTGCATCTACCACAAATGAAGAAATCAGTCCTGCTAAAACAAAGCAAGAAATGATTCCCACTACTAGAAGAGCAGAACCGATAAATTTTAAAAATTTTCTGGTTTTTGATATTTTTTTTGTTTTCTTTGATTTTGCCATATACTAGACCTCCATTCCCGTTCCGCGCAGATATTAACCTCTTTTCTGACGGAAGGACATGCCGGCATAAAAGAACCTTTGTTTGAATACATACATCCCTATTATAATATAGATTCATGGAATATACAAGTTATTTTATAAAAATTTGGTGAAATGTTCTGAAAAATTTAAGATTTGTGTATAAAATTCCTGAATAT